>CAXTRZ010000050.1:0-11540 GCA_964246715.1 uncultured Acidobacteriaceae bacterium
TGGTCGCAAACGGCCACACGGTCACAGGCTTAGCACGGTCTGAAAAGTCAATGAAACGGCTGGTCGAGCTTGGAGCGCAGACACTTCATGGTCTCTTGACGACTTGGAAGTGCCAGAACGAAACGGTTCGAGGCCGACTCAAGCTCGCATTCCCATAAGCGTGTTTCTCGTTATCTATCCTGTTGAGAACGCATAGACCGAGGTCAATGAGTGCATTGACCTGATGTCGCTAGTCAAGGGGGCAGGTGCTTGAAGACCTGATACGGAAATCATTGATTGAATTGAGAGGGCGCCAGTTGTCCGCGCTTACTCGAATTTTGTCGGCTCCCCCATTATTTTTCCTAGTGCCTTGACGGCTCCATCATTCCTTGGATTGAGCGCGAGGGAACGCCGATAAGCGATGACTGCGAGATCAATCTGACCATGATCAACATAGGCTTCTCCCAGGCTGTCGTATACGTTCCAATTCTCCGGGTACTCCTGAACATTGAAAGCAAACAGGGCAATCGCTTCGTCGAGCTTCAACGCAGAAATTGCTTCATACCCGAGCTTATTGATAAATCCAAGGGGCAGTTTGACACCTGAACCCGCTTGCGCTCGGAAGGATCGAATGGCCTCTACCGCGCCACGGTCCTTGTTGAAACGTTCAAAAGTTGCTTGTAGCGCCGTAATCCGCTTGTATCCGGACACCGGCTCTTGAACCATTGCGTCGAGCTGCTGTCGGTCGAACCATCGCCCGCGTACCAGCACTCCAGCCGGATGCCGCAGACGACGAACATCTTCAAGAGGATTCGCTTTCACCAGAATCAGATCGGCAGACTTGCCGGGGGCAATCGTCCCGAACCGCTCCGCGCCCGGGACATACTGATGAATAAATTCATCTGGCGTGCGCGTAGCCGCGGAGATGGTCTGAAACGGAGAGAGCCCGGCCGTAACGAGCTCATCGAGATCGTCATCAAGCGAAGTTCCTGGGATAAGATTTCCCGGAGTATCTGTACCCGCCAGCAGTGGCACACCTGCCTGTGAAAGCGCTAGCGCCAATTTCCTTAACGTCACCAACTCAGGCACAAAATAATTCGAAGGCTTATCTGGCTTGTAGCTTAGCCATTGTCGAACGACATCCGGCGGAGCAAGTTGGTTCGCGGGATCTGCCATCCGCGCATCCAGAGACTTCGGATCGGCCCAGGTCTCCGTGAGCGTGGCAAAAAAGGATAGGTTCGGCGTGACGTAGGCGCCTGCCTTTTTGGTCATCGCGACCGCCGGCGCAATCAGCGTCTGGTCGGGCTTGTTATGAAAATAAGTCTTGTAATACTCCTCGCCGTGCGCAACCATCACCTGCCCCTGATCCAGTGCACCTTCGAGTCCAACGGACGTTGGAACATGGCCGACGACCGCGATCCTTTCCTTCTTGGCCTCGTCCATCAGGGCTGCATAAACCTTGGAATCTAGCCGCTCATAGGCCTTAATGAAGTCGTAACCGAGCAGTTTTGCGCGATCCACCGCTCCTCGTGCATCCTCATCGCACAGTGCCACATATTGTGGTCCGGGATCGCCGGGCCCATCGATCATGAAAGCTGCAAAGACGCGCGGACCAGGAAGCAGCCCCTCCGCCACTTCGCCGCGAGTGACGATCACGAACTCCGGAGAGGCGAGCCCCATGTTCAGGACCGTCGTCACCCCGGAAGATAGAAATAGTGGCAACATCTCTTTCCTATCAACATGCACATGCATGTCGGCAAGCCCCGGTAGAAGGAACTTCCCGCGCCCGTCGATCACGGTGGACCCTGCCGGTATATGTATAGAATCTACGCGACCCATTTGATTGATCTTGCCATCTTTCACCAGGACGACCTGGTGAGCGAGCACTCGCTCCGTGTCCATGGGAATGACCGAAACGTCCTGAAAGACGATGGGCCTGAGATCTCTCCCTGCCCCAACGGGTGTCTGGCCTTGAGCGCGTGGCATCACGATTGAAGCTCCGAAACAGAAAATGATTAGCAGATGAGTAGACACGCAAGATCCTCGGTCGAGATGGGAAAAGCTACGGAGGGTACGGGCAACAAGGACGATTTGTTCCCGACGAAGGACAGGGTTCTGCAGCGGCACGGAATGAGAAGCTCTTTTCCTCTCCTCGTTACCATGCATCCCCACTCAAGAGACCCCGGATTGTCTTCTCAATGAGTGCCTCATCGCCAACGCACGCTTTGAGATCCGATCCGATCTGGAAACATGCGTTGGCCTAATATCGTCCGTTGACAATCACGCCCGGTTCAGCGATCACTTCGAGAGAAAGATTTTCGGACCCCGGAATAGCCCTCAGACCGCGAAATCGGCAGCTTTTCTCCTGCGAATCCGTGAATGATAAGGGGCCCTAGCCTGTTGAGATTCAGTGGAGCAGCTTGAACAGTCTTATAAAAAGAACAATTTAGCGCGACCTTAAGAGGAGGCCATCAGTTCTTGGGAAACGTATTAACTACGAGAGTGATGGGTTCGGGTTTTGTAATCATGTCGGAATGACCCATTCCAGGGACGATCGTCACAGGAATATCGCTGCGCACTTTATCGAAGACCTCGGCGAACTTCTCTGGCAGAAACAGTTCGTCCTGGCCGCCAACGAAGACTTGTGCTGGTTTCTTAATGGCCTCTATGTCTGCCGTGTATTTGCTTCGGGGTTGGAAGTTTTCTTCCAGTCGGAACGAATATGTGGCGGTTGTGGCCTCGATAGCGGTAGGTACCGGGAAGGCCAGCACAGGCAAACCGTCGAAATGATGAATGCCGAGAGAATTGAAGATGGAGAGGCCGACGATCCTCTTGATGGAGACGCTATACCAGATACTGTGCTCAGGTGAGGCCTTCTCCCCCGCAGAAGCGGAGCGGACAGTCGGCGCGTTGTAGCGGAGGTATGGAGAGACAAAGACGAACCTTTCGACCAGTCCGAGGATCCCGCCGCCGCGAGTATGAGGCGCATCGCCGACAAAGTTGGCATTACCCCGATGGCTATTTATCGTCATTTTCCCAATCGAGAAACCCTGCTAAGAGCAGCCACAGAGATGGAGTACCAGCGAATCGCCGATTACTTCAAAGTCTCGAATGCCCGCAGAGGCGCAACCGGACTTCAAGTGATGAGAGGGTATCTCGACTACGCGCTCGATCATCCAAACCTCTTCCGCTACATGTATTTCTCGCAGCGAGCCCACGTGCTGGCTTACCCTGACGCGCTCAAGACGGGGGAATCGCCATCCCAGAAGATACTGATTGTTGCGGTGAGCGGCGCGATGCAGCAAGGCAAACTCCGCGCTGACGACGTCCCCGAAACGTCCTTGACAATTTGGGCACATGCGCATGGACTTGTAACGCTCTATCTAAGCGGACGAATCCTGCTCTCTCGCCGTCAGTTCACACCATTGTTTTTGCGCTCTATGGACCGGCTCCTGCAAGGCCTCGCTGAAGGCGTCCACACACGCAGCCACGGAGATCCCATTCTGCCCGACGATGAACAGTGAAACCGAGCGACAATTGAGCCCGATATCCGCAAGCAGCTCTTAAATACTCGTTTTATAAAAACGAATAGCCCAGATCCGTTCCACTTTCTGTTATTAGCTGTACTCCGGTTGAAGCAACGCGGAGAAACGGATCTTGGTTTTCATGAGTCAAGGAGCGGAAAGAGCCTATGGAAGCGTCGACGATGGTGTATATCCTATTCAAGAGAACTATTCGCAAGACTGCAGGCAGGTGTGGTATTTCCGACGCTTAATGAAGTTCCTAAGGAGGAAAACTTAAGTCTCTGCTTCTCACGCTGGCTTTCTCGGCTTGTGAACCCTCATCCAGGAACCTTCCACGCCGTTAGCCTGATTCAACACATCACCGTCATCAAAACGTCTCTTCATGCAGCATTGCAACTCTCTTTCTAAAGCCCTATCGTCTCATCAAGAACGTAGGGCCTTCGGCTCGCTGCAGTCGCATAGCATTTCCCCGTTACCGCAATCTCAAGCTGAGGCGGCCAAGGAAGCTGCGCCATCCCTCACCTTCCGAATGTCTCTAGCCGGAGAGGCGCCGAACGTTCGTCCATACTCCCGCGTAAATTGATTGATGCTTTCATAACCCACTTCAAAGGCTGCGTTGCTCGCGTTCCAGCCCTCCGAAAGCATCAAGCGCTTCGCCTCAATTAGCCGAAGTTGTTTTTGAAATTGGAGCGGCGTAGAAGCTGTCGCTTCCCGGAAGTGCTGATGAAATGAGGAAGAACTCATTCCAGCCGCGCTTGCTAGACTTCGGATTGAAAGCGGTTCCGCGAACTTCTTGTGGAGGATTGATAAAGCGCGACCGATCCCTTGATCATTTCCGCTGAGCGCGGCATAGCGTCTCAATGCAAAACCGTGTCTTCCCAACAGGAGCCAATAATGGAGTTCTCGCATGTAAGCCGGCAGTAATGTTGGCAGGGACGATGGCCGATCCAACAGGTGCATCATCCGAGAGACTGTGGCCTCTACCTCAATGTGCGTAGAGTCGGCCTGGACCACTGACGGGTCAACTGTCGAAGGTTCCTCAAGACTTGCGGCCAATTCTGTGACGATCGCAGGTTCGAATTCAATCACGACTGCGAGATATGGTCTTTGAGGGCTGGCATTGCTTATCTGACTGATGGTGGGTGCATCTGCCGTCACTATCAGCGAGTCACCGCCAGCGAACTGAAACACCTTACTTCCCATCATGACCTTCTTGCTGCCCTGCAGGATAAGGCAGACCAGAGGCTTGTAGACGGCATGTACCAGCCCACTTGGGCTCTCAGACCTGACGATCGATACCCCGGGTATCGCAGTGTCTGTGACGCCTGTTCTCATTTCGTGATGTTCGGTGTAGCGTTGAACGGCTTGTAAGAGATCCTGCATCGTCTCCACTGCCTCCTCGCCTACTCTATAGCGCAAGTGGAATTTTAGGCAAGTTTTCCGGAAGATCTGGCAAGCGCCAGAGAAGCTAATAGATCGATATTAGCTTTGCAAGGGGAGGAAACACGAATTGGGTACAATCACTGTAATCACCGGCGGGAGCCGAGGACTCGGACGTAGTGCAGCACTAGGTCTCGCGAGTCTCGGCAATGATGTCGTCATCACCTACCAAACGCGTGAGACCGAAGCGCAGGAAGTGGTCTTGGAAATTCAGGCAATGAAGCGCAAGGCCGTGGCGCTTCAACTAGATGTGGCGGACAGTAAGACGTTCCCCGCATTTGCCGAGCATCTCAGTAAGGCTCTACGCGCCACTTGGGGACGGGAGACTTTCGATAATCTCGTCAACAACGCAGGTCACGGCGACTACAACCTGATTCTCGACACCACTGAAGAGCAGTTCGACAAGCTCGTCAACGTCCACTTCAAGGGCGTGTTCTTCTTGACGAGGACGCTTCTGCCCCTCATGGCGGATGGTGGCCGGATCGTCAATTTGTCTACGGGTCTCACGCGGGTCTCGGCGCCGGGTTGGTCCGCCTATGCGGCTGTCAAGGGAGCCGTAGAGACCTTATCGGTCTACATGGCGAAGGAACTGGGATCGCGAGGAATCGCAGTCAACGCAGTCGCACCCGGAGCAATCGAAACCGACTTTTTTGGAGGCGCAGTTCGCGATACGCCGGCCTTCAACAAGTTCTTCGCGGACATGACTGCTCTCGGCCGCGTAGGACAGACGGAAGACATCGGCCCCATGATCGCCAAGCTGCTTGAACCAGCCAACCGCTGGATTAACGCACAGAGGATCGAGGTTTCAGGCGGCCAGGGAATCTAATGATTGGTCTCACCTGCCCCATCGTGCATTCAATGCACGATGGGCAGACTTCGCCCTGAGCCCATACACCAGGACAGGGCCGAGCCATTTCTAAGCAACCCCAATCATGGAAGAAAGAAAGGTGAAGTTCGTGCCGCTTATTTACATGCACTATCCAGAAAGGACCTTTTCGCAAGACGCTCTGAGATCTCTGGCAGATGAACTGACGACCATCGGCTTAGATTGCGAGAAGCTTCCAAATACTCCATTCGTGCGAAGCACGACTTGGATATACGCCAATCAGCTGTCCGCAGCATCCGTCTTCGTTGGAGGAAAGCCCTGCGGAATCGAGGATGGCGATACGAAGGTTATCAGTCTCGACATCAACGTGTTCGAAGGCGGTCTCGACAACATCGCTAAGAGAACACTGATCGAACGCATGACGCATACCGTTCGGGTTCATGCACGCATAGAGCTCAGTAAACCCACACCCGTATACATCTTGATCCGGGAAGTCGCCCCGGCTCAATGGGGAGTCATCGGAAACCGATTAACTCTTGAATCATTACGTAATCCACCGGTCGACGCCCAACCTCTGTAGTGGCTTCAAGTTCTACAGACCGTCTTTGGCGCACTCAGCAGAAGCGAGGCATCGACGGAAGGAGTTGAATCATGTTCGGTCAAGAGTTACGCTCTCGCGTGGCAATGGCAGTGAACAAGCGACTTGGATTTCTGATCCTAACCCTATCGAGAATTGTGACTACTACGTTTGCACAGCAAGTACCTCAGTCTCCGAAAAGACAACGTTGAAAGAAATAGCGCATTTTGATTATGAGGTCACCGGCGTCGCTGTCTCAACGGAAGACCGCATCTTTGTCAATTCCCCACGCTGGAAAGAAGATAGCGCAATCTTTGTCGCGGAGGTCGGAAGAGATGGAAAGCTAATGCCCTATCCAGATTTCCTGGCACAGCGCGAGTGCTTGCGCTGGATGTCTCGATTTGCATGCGATCGAGAGTGTGGCTCAACAGGCAATCAGCGCCTCCGGCCACGTGGACGTGCTGGTCAATAACGCTGGCTACAGCATCAACGGTGCGATCGAAGAGGTGACTGAGCAGGAGTTCGAGCCCGTGATGCAGACCAACCTTTACGGAACGATCCGAACGACTCGCGCCTTCTTCCGCACTTCCGTAACCGCGGCAAGGGACATATCTTCAATTTGTCTTCCATCGGCGGCTTGATCGGGACCGCCGGCGGGGGCTTCTATAACGTCACTAAATTCAGCGTCGAAGGGTTCAATGAGGATTTGGCCGAAGAGATGAAAGTGCTCGGGGTACACACCGTCGTGGAGCCGGGGCCTTTCCGTACAGACTTCCTGGGACGTTCCGGAAAAGTTACCGCGAAGGAAATTGGAGGCTATGAAAAGACCACCAGTGTAGCCCGCGCTTACATCAAGAGTAACGATGGCAAGCAAGCCGGAAACGCGCAGAAAGCTGTTGAAGCCATGATCCAAGTTGCCGACTCGCTAACCACCAGCACACCTACTCCTTGGCAAGAGTGCGCTCAAACGTTTCGTGCTCGGCTCGCGTTATGGCAGGACAATCTGAACGTCTGGGAGTCAGTCACGGCTGATGCTGATTATCCAGAAGGTAGTTGAAAACACGAAGATGATGGGTTGGCATTCAATCCAGCCCAGTCTTCACTTCGAGCCAAGATTCTTACAAGCTCGCGGGTGGCGACACAAGAATGGTCTGAATGGACTGCAGATGGTCATCAACCGTCTACGACCGAAGGGACGTGACCCGCTTCTCACTGGGTTCACCCCAACCGGATGCAGGCTTGTCTGCTACGGTTTAGTCCAAAATGCTCATCTTCAAGTAGCTACTCTTCTTCAAGCAGCTACTCTTTCGAGACTGGGCTGGGAGCAACAGGTCGGCCAACCTCTTCGATCATTTCAGCACGGGTGTGGAGATCATTGAGTGTTCGATCTTATTAAACTCACTGAAAATACGCTGCTGTAATGCTCGCCGATACGCAGAGCTGTGCGCAGGCCTTTGCCAAATCGGGGTACTTGAAGGAGAGGGCGTCCAAACCGCTCAGGTCCGGGATGTCCTGAACAATCGCGGAATTCTGAGCATGGTCGCATCTGCCGTTTGGACCAGGGATGTCGATTCCGACAATGAGCTGCTTCAGCTTCTGCATTCGCTCCGAGATGGAAGGCCTCATAAGCAGCAGGTGCTGTGGATTTTTGCCGATGCGGACGCACGCCGCGAAGTGAAAGGCAAGACGGTCTAAAAAATGGTCGCAGGCCAACTTCTTGGCAATCCCCCTTGTTGTGTTCAGCACTCAGTTCGTTCGAGCCGCGAGACGGACACACGTTTTTTTCGATGCTATTCGGAGAAAGTCGGAACCGATCGGAGCCTGTTCAAGAAGGCGTTGCTGGAAGGAGGAACCTTCGATTTCGATCAAACCAGATTAGGATGGAGAATGTTCCGGCGACGACGACCAAGTACCCGTTTGTCTCGCACGGATGCTGTGATGACTGCCTGTCCAAGTTCGAGTGTCCCTCTGCCCAACTGTATGCGCGATACAAGGCCTGGTGCGCGAGGTTGACCCAGCTTTTCACGTGGTGACATTGGAGGTCGGGAGCCTCCTTTCCAACTTCGACAAATTGGACTTCAAGGGGCTAATTATCGCGAAGGTCCAACAGAGCCACCGGACCCTCTTTCCCAAGTGGTACAGCCGCGGGTAGGCATCCCCGAGCAAAGTTTGTCGGTGACATGGCTCTGTGGACACCAAAACAGCGCCTCTTCTGGTAAACTTATTCTTGTCGCATGGGGAATGGTTTCGGTGTCCAGTTTGGTGACCAAACGATACTCGAAAACTGAGTCCAAAGCAGCGACAAGGTAGAAGGAGTGAAATCAGCGAAAGCTGCGGAACACTTGATTCTATGTCACTTTAATCCAAGTTGTTGAAAAACATTTGGGGACGTAGCTCAGTTGGTTAGAGCGCTGCCCTGTCACGGCAGAGGTCGCGGGTTCGAGCCCCGTCGTCCCCGCCATACATTCCAAAAGACTTACGGAATATATGGGACCTAAGTGACAAGCAAATCAGGGTCCAATAAGGGTCCATTAAGCTCCAACCTGAGCTTTCTGCGGGTCCATCTCACCCGCTTTCTGACCCACGCCGGGAACCATCATCCTTACAACCTTGCTTTGTGCGGCGCGCTTATTGGAGCCCACTGCCTGGGTATACACGTCCAGTGTGATCCTGCTGTTCGCGTGCCGTAAAAGCTCCTGTACCGTCTTCACATCTTCCCCGTTCGCCTTCAGCAGCGTGCCGAAAGTGTGGCGGAAGGTGTGCCAGCCGATGTTCTTGTAGATGCCGTTCGCCTTCGCGATCGGCTTGATGTACCGCTTCATCAAATTGTCCGGCCAATAGGGTTGTTCTCCCTTCATGGTCGGGCTGGCGAAGACCCAATCCTCTTGCAACGGATAGGGACTCCTCTTTCGCCACTGAAGCAAATCCTCTGCCATATAGCCGTCGAGTGGAACCGGCTTGGCCGAGGCTTCCGTTTTGCAATCTCCGATCTTCTGATGCCATATGGATCGAGTCACACGAAGTTCAAGGCTGTCGAAGTCCACATCTGCCCATCGAATCCCTAACAACTCACTTACGCGTAGTCCTGTGGCAGCAGCCAACAGAACTAGTGTGCGTTCGCGCGTGTCGAGCTTGGTGAGAAGAAGCTGAAGCTCTCTCAGTTCGAGAACATCAGGAACGCGCTCTCTCTTCGCGCTCTGGCGCACGAGCTTGATCGGATTTTTATCCGTCCACTCGTAACGCATTGCGTGACTGAAAAGAGCGCTCATGAGATTCCGTAGCTTGGCTCGTGTGGCTTTTGCCCGCTTGATCCCTCGCAGCCACTCTTCGACTGCTACGGGTTTTACCTGGTCCATCTTGAGTCCACCCCAACGGGGCAAGATCCAGTTCTCCAGATAGCTTTGATAGGCAGCTCGTGTCGGAAACGACTTTTGGCTGTGGCTGTCCTCGTTCAATTCCTTGAGACGATAATGAGCAACCAAGTCCGCGATTGTTTCCGGCCCGCTCTCTGCCTGCGGGGTTTGTGCGTTAGCGTCGATGCGCAACGCGCGAGCTGATCTGAGTGCGATTGCTTCGGTGGGCAACGTGAGCACATTGCCCACGATCGCTTTCCTCCGCTTGTTCGCGCCATCAGAGCCAGGCTCCCACCAGCGAAAGACCCATACATCAGGTCCACTCTGGCGCTTTTCGCGCTGCACGCTTCCATTCTGATACCGTGTCCGCCTAGACATTTTCTCTCCTGTCTTCGGCGCAACGGATGGCTGTTATTAGGCTATCGCTACGCCGGGCAAAGGTCGAGACATTCTTGGATTAACTGGCGAGCTGACGCTGAATCCAATCCTCAATCGTGGAGGCTCGGAAACGCCATAGCTTCCCCACATGTACCCCACGCACGATACCTTTGCGCGCGAGCTTTTGGAGAGTCTTGGGGTGGACGTTCATAATTTTGGCTGCTTCATCACTATCAAGCAGCCGTTCTGGAACGAAGCCTCCCGCAGAAGCGGGAGGCTTTTTGCCTGGAGGATTCTGGTCCTCGATACCATACAGATCTGAAGGCATGTACACCTCGCTTATGGGATATACCCGGTCCTCAGAGTGCCTTTCGATTCTGTAGGAGTCCAATACTTCTCATAAATACCACTCAAAGTTTTTTGCATAGATGACTGATCAAGGTAGGAACCATTTGGTGCCTAGTTACCTGTCTGGGTATCCAGATACGCAAACGAAACTAATTGACGCATCCGGTTCCTAGTAGAACGATTTAAGGAGCAACATCGACTCTCGTCCCCCCGAGGGAGATGTGGAGTCTTGACGTCACTGCCAGCGGAGTCTTAGGGCCATGTCAGACATCGTCGAGTTTCGCCATCTGGAATACTTGGTTGCGATTGCAGAGCGCAAGAACTTCAGCAAAGCAGCCGAGCATGTCTTGCGATCACAACCTGCCGTCAGTCATCAGATCAAGATGGTGGAGGCTGATATTGGCTATCCACTCTTGATTCGCGATGGACGCAACGGGGTCCATCCAACGCCTGCCGGAGAGTTCGTGCTCGCATGGGCCAGGATCGTCCTTCCACAGAAGAAAGAGACCTTCCGCATGGCGAAAGCCATTCATGACGGAACGGTCCCTCCGCTCCGAATAGGTTTCTCGTCATTTGTGAATGGCTTCCTTCTCGACAACTTCCGCCTTGCCTATCAAGCCATGTTTCCAGAGTGCGAGATCAACCTTTCGAGCGGAAATACAAAGCACAACCTGGAGCGTCTCGAGAACGGGACTCTCGATTGTGCTCTGCTCCCCATGCCTATCGACAAGGACACCTGGAATGTTCGACAAGTAGCGCACTCGCCGCTTGTGATCTGTATGCGCTCGGATGATCCCCTCGCTAATGAGGCTTTGGTGGACATCCACGAGGTTGCATCACGGCTCAAAGTGTTCCGCGATCCTGAACTACACCCTGCGGCTCATACACGTCTTTCGGAGATGTTTGCGGAGGTTGGTGTGCCTTTAAACATCGCCAGTTCCGCAGCAACTCCGGCGGACATACAACTAATGGTCAAGCAGGGGTACGGACTTGCCCTGATCGATCAACTCTGGCCACTTGATGCAGGGCTGATTACGAGGCCATTAGCGGGCCTGCATTGGACCGCAGATGTCGCCTTCGTTACCCCAAAGGATCGCAGGCATATGGCCTTGATT
>CAXTRZ010000050.1:11550-12075 GCA_964246715.1 uncultured Acidobacteriaceae bacterium
CCTATCTATAAACAGAATCTTGAGCACTATAAAAATTACGTCTTGGACTTTGCGGATCTCCTGACCTTACCTTCCGTGACATGGCGAAGCAAAATCAGCCATCAGGAGATTGCCTATGTCACTCAACTCGTATCGTCGTTACCGGATTACGCGGGGATTCCTCCACGTTGGACGCACGCTTCTGCCTGCGCTCTTCGCCCTCACGTGTGCCGGCGTTGCCCACGCACAAGGGACGATGGACTTCTCAGGGGCGCAAACGCTCATGGGAACGTTTAAGACCTTTGCAATATACGCTGGGGCCGTCATCTGCTTTGGCGGCCTCATTTTCGCGGGAATTCGCATGATGAGTGGGCGGTTCCAGGATGCAATTCCAGGACTCTTCGGCGCGTTGTTCGGCGCCGGAGTGCTCGGTTGGGGCGCCGGTTGGATCGGTAGCCTGACCGGCCAGTCGATGTAGGAGGTGACATCGACCATGACCAAGCGGGGAGAGCCGTTACCAATCAATCAAGCGCTGAATCGACCGAG
>CAXTRZ010000051.1:0-12057 GCA_964246715.1 uncultured Acidobacteriaceae bacterium
CCAGGGCTGTCTGGCGGCGTAGACGAGAAGCTGGGTGAGGGCGCGGGGGGCGACGAGATCGTGCGTGGAGAGGCCGGAGCCGTCGTCAAGTGCGAAGTCCGCGGGGTTGAGGCCGGCGTTGGCGGCGAACTGGCGCACCACGCGGATGCCCTGTGCGGTGGAGCCGTTGGCTGCGACGGACTGGCCGAGGTGGCGTAGGAGGAGCTCGGCGTGGAGGTTCTGGCTGACTTTGAGGGTTACGGTGACGTCGTCCAGGAGGGTGGGTGAGAGATGCGTGGCGAGGGTCTTGCAGGAGGCGAACTCGCAAGGCGGCGCGGGGGACGGTGCGGCTTTGAGGGTGAGGATGGGCTGGGCGATCTGACGGTCCAAGGAGGCTGTAGTGATGGGGCTTGGGGTTACGCCGCGATGGAAGGAGCTTGCCCTGCCGTCGATCTGGATGCCGCGCGCTTCCAGCATGGACCGGAAGACGAGGGCGGCGTACTCGGCGGGGTTGGCGAGGGCGATCTCTTCGGTGTCCGGAGCGCCCAGCGGAACGGAGCCGGAGATGGTGAGGACGTTGGAGCCGGGCTCGCGGATGAAGGAGACGGCGGAGGGTGTCTTGGCTGCGCTGGTGGTCGCGGAGAGGTGGAGCTCGTAGAACGGTGTGGCCGGGCTGAAGACCGCGGTTGCGGGGCTGCCCACGGCAGGGCCGGGGGTGACGGTCACCTTCTGGCGGTTGTCGTAGACGGAGAGCGCGGAGATGGGCGCGCCGTAGTCCCAGACGAGGTCGCCTACGGACCAGTTCTCCGGGGGCGGCTCATGGGGCCAGAGGCCGTCTGCTCCCATGACGAGGCCTGTGATGTGGCGGATGCCGGAGGCGGCGACCTGGTCGGCGAGGAGCGCGAGAGGGTCCGGACCATCCGGCGCGTGGGCGGATGTGGGCGCGAACGGGATGGGGCGGGTGGAGAGGTTGGCGTCGCCGCCGCCGGTAAGCCAGAGATCGCCGTGAAGCTCCGGGGCGAAGTGGCCGGGGGAGAGCTCGGTCACATCGTCTGAACTGGCAAGAACGGAGGTGGTGAAGGTGCGGTCTGGGCCGAGCAGGGCAAGTGCGGCCGTGGCGGTAAAGAGCTTGGCGTTTGAGGCCGGGCGGAAGAGCTGGGCGGCGTTGATGCCGCAGAGCGGCGAGCCATTAAGCGTGGTGACGGAGATGCCCCAGTGGGCTTCGGCGACGGAGGGGTCCGCGGTGAGGGACTTGATCTGCGCGCAGAAGGGTTGCTGGGCGAGCGCGGCAGTTGCGGAGGCGAGGCTGAGGAGAGCCAGCGTGCGGAGGAGCATGAACGCAGTGTATGGGAGCCGCGGGCGAATAGCATGGGGAGATGAACGATGCGGAGTTGCCGGTGGGCGAGAGGGTAGAGGGCGGCCTGGCGCGGCTTCCGGAGCGCGTAACGCTGCGGGGGCGGCACGTGGACGTGGCGCCGCTCAATGCAGAGCGCCATGCGCGGGCGCTGTATGACGCCACGCGCGGGCTGCGGAACGACCGGCTATGGACGTACATGGGCGATGGACCGTACGCGGAGTTCGCGAGCTTCCAGGCGAGTCTTATGGCCAAGCAGGCCTCGGCGGACCCGTTCTTTTATGCGGTGATCGAGAGGGCGAGCGGCGAGGCGGTGGCCTATGCGTCCTATCTGCGGGTGGAGCCGGTGCACCGTGTGATGGAGGTGGGAAACATCCTGTACACGCCGCGGCTGCAGCGGCACGCAGGCGGTACGGAGGCCATGTACCTGATGGCGAGGTATGCGTTTGAGGAGCTCGGCTACCGGCGTTATGAGTGGAAGTGCAATGCGCTGAATGCGCCTTCGCGGGCTGCTGCGCTGCGGTACGGGTTCACCTTTGAGGGAATCTTTCGCCGGCACATGATCGTCAAGGGGCGCAACCGCGATACGGCATGGTTCGCCATGATGGATGACGAGTGGCCGGCGCGCAGGGCCGCGTTTGAGGCGTGGCTGATGCCGGAGAACTTTGATGAGACGGGCAAGCAGAGGACACGGCTGGGGCGGGCCTGAGGGTTACGTTGTGTGGTCGAGGACGATCTTCCAGCCGGCATCGGTCTTCTCAAGCACCAGCGAGAAGATGCCGTCCGCGTTGCCGCCGGCCTTCTTGCTGCGGTCCAGGTGATAGTGGCCGAGCAGGATGGCGAAGCGCTCGTTCAGCATATGCGTCTCCAGGTCGGAGAAGGCGAGCGTGCCCATGGCGTCGCGGTTGGGGTAGTTGTGCTTGTAGTCGTTCAGCATCTGCGCGTAGCCGTGGCTCACCTGCGAGCCGATGAAGATGGTGTCCGGCGAGTTCTTGTAGCCGGCGGCAAAGCCTTCGATGTCGCCGCGGTTCCAGGCATTCTCCTGCGCGTTCAGCACCTTGACGATGGCGAGCTCGTCATGGGTCATGGTGCGGAGCTGGTCGGGTTTGTCCTGGGCAAACGCGGCCACGGAGCTCGGTGCAAGGAAGGCAAGCAGGCAGAGGGTGCGTAGGAGCGTCGAGCGGAACGTCATGGCGTGGAGACCTCTCTTTTCGGCCGAAGCGTGCTGCGTCGATGGTACAGCGTGGACGTGGCGCAGGGTTTCAGATGGCGCCGGTGGTGGAACAGTTCTCATGGGCGGCCCGCGTCAGAAATCCGGGGATGACCCAGATGAGGGTGGTCAGGCAGATGTCGGCGACGGCGACCAGCGGGTGCCAGAAGGCGAGCGGCATCGCGCAGGCGTACAAGGCCAGGCTGACCAGGCCTTTGCGCCACTCCGCGTCCTGCAGCGCGGCTTCGAGCTCAGTGACAGGGGTGTCATGGCGGCGGCGGTGGCGCTTGATGGCCCGGGAGAGCGTCTGAAAGCTAACGGCGCTGAGCAGCAGCGACCCGGCGTAGACGGCGACCGAAAAGGAGTCAAAGCGCTCCGAGAGCGCGTACGACGTGCAGAAGGGCAGCAGCGAGAGCGCGAAGAGGAAGAGGAGATTGCTGTACAGGATGGCGGCGTCGACGCGCTTTAGGCGGTCGATAAGGTGGTGGTGGTTGATCCAGTAAATCCCTGTAAACGTAAAGGAAAAGGCGTAGATGGCGAGCGTGGGCAGGATTGCCGCGGCGAAGGCCGCCGGGCCGGATTGCCGGGGCAGCTTGAACTCCAGCACCATGATGGTGATGATGACGGCGATGACGCCGTCGGAGAAGGCCTCCAGGCGGGCTGGAGTAGGCAGGTCGTGGAAGGATTCTCTAGCCATGGGAGTTCCTGTATGCCGAGTATAACGGCGGGCCTAGAATGGAGAGATGAGCTCGGCTGACGGAGTCCGGACGCGAACGGTGCATGCGGTCTGCTCGCTGGACTGCCCGGATAGCTGCGGCGTGCTGGTGACGGTGGAGACTCGCGCTAGTGGGCCGGAAGGAGAGATACAGGAGCGGGCGGTGAAGGTGCAGGGCGATCCCTCGCACCCGGTGACGCGCGGCTTTCTCTGCGGCAAGGTGGCGAAGTATCTGGATCGTGTGTACGCGCCGGATCGTCTGCTGTACCCCGTGAAGCGGCGCGCGGGCGTGACCAAGGGGCCACTGGCCCAGGGTCGGGAGATGGAGGCGTTTGAGCGCATTGGGTGGGATGAGGCGCTGGACCTGATTGCGCGGAAGCTGCAGGGGGTATCGGACGAGTTTGGACCGGAGAGCATTCTTCCCTACAGCTATGCGGGCACCATCGGGCAGCTTGGCTATGGCTCGATGGACCGGCGGTTCTTTCATCGGCTGGGGGCCTCGGAGTTGGATCGCACGATCTGCGCCTCGGCCGGCGGCGCGGCGCTGCTGAGTGTGTATGGCGTGAAGCTGGGCACGGTGCCGCAGGACTTCGCGCATGCGGGTATGGTGATCGCGTGGGGCGCGAACATCCATGGCAACAACATTCATCTGTGGCCGTTTATCGAGGAGGCTCGGCGGAATGGGGCGCGGTTGGTCGTCATCGACCCGTACAGGACGCGCACGGCCGCGCTGGCAGATGAGCATCTTGCGATCAACCCCGGTACGGATGGACTGCTGGCGCTGGGCATGATGCACGTGATCTTCGCGGAGGGGCTTGAGGACGCGGAGTACATGGCTGCGTGTACGCATGGAGCGGTGGAGCTTCGGACCCATGCGCTGAAGGCGGATCATGCGCCGCATGTTGTAGCTGCGGCAACGGGGATTCCCGCGGAGACCGTGACCCGGCTGGCGCGAGAGTATGCCAACTGCCTGAAGCGCACGGGCAAGCCCGCGGTGATCCGCGTCAACTACGGCGTGCAGCGCAGCGAAAACGGCGGCACCGCTGCCCGCGCGGTGTGCATGCTGCCGCTGGTGACCGGCGCTTGGAAGCATCGCGGCGGCGGCTTGCTGCTCTCAACCAGCGGCTCGTTTCCGTTTGACGCCCATGCGCTGCAACGGCCGGACCTGATGCAGGCGAGTCCGCTCGGCCGCGCCGCCCGCGTGATCAACATGAACACGCTGGGCCACGCGCTGACGGAGCTTGGCGCGGATGGCGCGGACCGTACAGATCCGCCGGTCAAGGCGCTCTTCGTCTACAACTGCAACGCGGCCGCCGTCGCGCCCAACCAGAACGCCGTGCTGAAAGGCATGCGCCGCGACGATCTCTTTACCGTCGTCCACGAGCAGTTCTTTACGGACACCGCCGACTACGCGGACGTGCTGCTGCCCGCGCCTACGTTCCTTGAGGTGAAGGACGTCCAAGGCGCCTACGGGCACCTCTTCGCGCAGATCAACGACCGCGCCATTGCGCCGCTGGGCGAGGCACGGTCCAACGTGCGCGTGTTCGGGGAGCTGGGCCAGCGCATGTTTCCGGATGAGCCTTGCTTCGCGGAGCGCGAGGACGAGCTGATCGATCAGTCGCTGGCAACGCATTCGGCCAACCGGGACCCATGGTTCGCGGGGATCACACGGGAGCGGCTGGAGCAGCATGGGCACCTCCCGCTGCAGCTTCCCGTCAACGCGGACGGGAATACGCTGCCCTTCTCCACGCCGGAGTGGTTTCGCACAGCAAGCGGCAGGGGCGAGCTGCTGCCCGTGCCGGTCTATGTCGCGCCCACGGAGTCGCGCGCACACGCGACCGCCGCCTATCCGCTGGAGTTTCTGGGGCGTAAGGCGGACAACTTCATGAACTCGACCTTTGCCAACCACGCCGCGCACCAGCGCATGGAGGCGAAGACGGACGGCGTGCTGGAGATGCATCCGGATGACGCCATGAAGCGCGGCGTCGCTGCAGGTGATGCTGTGGAGGTCTTCAACGGCCGCGGCTCCATCGTGCTGAAGGCGGGGATGAGCGGCAAGATCGGGCGCGGTGTGGTGGCGGCGCGGCTGGATTGGTCGAAGCTGGGGCAGGATCTCTCCGGCCGCGGCGCCAACGTGAACGCGCTGACCAGCGAGACCGTGACCGACCTGGGAGGCGGAGCGACCTTTTACTCCACGCTGGTGGAGGTTCGCCGGGCGCATCTGGCACCGGCCCGGGATGTTGGCGCATCCAAGCAGTAAAGGCCTGGCAGTGAAGGCTTGGGGGAGACACGCAATGACGCGACCGATCGAGTGGAAAGATGCCGAAGAGATTGGCATTCAGCTGCAGGAGAAGTACCCGGAGGTCGAGCCGTACTCGGTGCGCTTTACGGACCTGCACAAGTATGTGACCGAGCTGCCCGGCTTCGTCGGCGACCCCATGAAGTCCACTGAGCCGCAGCTTGAGGCGATCCAGACGGCCTGGTACGACGAGTACGAAGACGCCAAGGGCTTGTAAGGCTCAGGCAACGGCCTTGCGATGGCGAAGCTGATCCGGGAGCTTTGATCCACTCAGCTTGAGCACGAGGAGGCACACGGCTGCCCAGAGCGCAGAGGCGACCAGGATGACCTGCACATCGCCCGCGTGACCGGCCGGATGCGGGATCAACGGCATGGCAAAGGAGATCAGAAAGTACGCGAGGAGCGCGGCGACGGCGGCGCGGCCGAACTCGGCGTACTCCAGGCTTGCCAGCGAAACGATGCGGAAGCGATGCAGCAACACGGCCAGCGCGGTGGTATGCGCCAGGATGCCGAGGTCGGACGCAATCGCTAGTCCGGCTACGCCCACCTTATGGAAGAGCAGCGCATACACCGGGATGGAAACCAGCGTCACCACAGTGCCGGAGACGGCCGGCGTCAGCGTATTGCGCGCCGCGTAAAACGCCCGCGCGTAGATGCCCTGTGCGGACCACAGCGCCAGGGACACGCTGAAGAGGGTGAAGTAATGAGCCGTCGCCAGCGCGTCTGCCTTGCTGTATACGCCGCCGCGGTAGATGTCGAGGATGGGCACCGCCAGCGCGCACATCCACGCCGTGCCCAGCAGCCCCACAGCCAGCAGGCGCGAGACCGCGCGGCTGACTGCCTCGTTGAAGTCGTAGAGCCGACCCTGGGCATACAGCGTGGAGAAGAACGGCAGCGACGCCGCCCCCGCCGCAGCGCCGATGATCGTCAGCGGCGCGGTAAACAGCGTCTTCGCGTTCAGCAGCTTGGTCAGGCCGCCGTTGTCCGCCGTGGCGAAGTAGCCGAGAATCCACTTATCCGCCATGGCCAGCGAGACGCCGATCATCAGCGGAAGCGAGAGCTTCAGCCACTCCACAAACGCCGGATCGCGCAGGTTGAAGATGGGCGTATAGCGCAGCCCGCCGCGAAACGCGCCGAAGATGTTCAACGCCGCCGCGCCGGTGAACGATCCGGCCAAAACGCCATAGGCTAGCGAGTCAATGCCCAGCGAGCGCGAGAGCAGCACGCCGCCCAGGATGATGCCAAGGTTATAGATCAGCGGCGTGATCGCCTGGTAAAGAAAGATCTTGCGTACCAGCAGCCGGGAGCCCAGCACCCCGCCCACAAAGAAGAAGAACTGCGCCGGCAGCAGCAGCCGCGTCAGGTGCGTGCAGAGCGCGGCCGTCTCCGGGTTCAGCCTGGGGAAGAAAGCCGCCGTGTACCAGGGCGCGGCGATCTCCGCCAGCAGGATACCCATGCCCAGCACGATCATCATCGCGTTCAGCACGATGCTCAATGCGCGGTCCGCGCCCTGCTCGTCGCCTGCCTCCCGATACCGGCTGAGGATGTTGACCAGCGTGATGGACGCGACGCCGCCCACCAGGAAGTAGCTGATCATGTCCGGCAGGTTGAAGGCGGCGTTGTAGGCGTCGGTAACGCCGGTTGCGCCAAAGACCGCGGCGATGTACTTGGTGCGCACCAATCCCAGCACGCCGGAGAGCAGGGAAGCGCCCATCAGCAGCAGCGTCGCGGAGAAGACGGAGTGCCTCCGCGACACGGAAAAGAATCCGGCGCGCGGCTGCAATGCAATCGGAATGGAGGGTTCGTCTGGAGGCACGGCTGCGGGCACGGCTGGGCGAGAAATCCACGGCCAGTTTACCGTGTCCGCCGGTGCGCAGAGAGGCGCGAAGGGTGGGCCCGTGCGGAGTTGGACGTCCAAACTTCGGATATCCAGCTCCGATCGGGCCCGGTTGCGTTGCAACAGTCTCATTCCGGCTGCGTGCGTCGGATTGCTGCTTTTACAGTTCGATCCTCATCGCTACCAGACAAGGGGACAGGACCATCGAGATAAACAAAAAGGCAATCAATGCATCATGCATACAGTGGTCCCTCAAATCAGCTGATTTTCTTAGCTGACGAAGCCACTATCGGCTTGGTGAACCATGCTCTCCATCACAGGAAAGATGTATGCCCTGCCGCGCTGAAGCGGCAGCTGGCTACATCGTTTTGGGGATGGCTCCCGGGCACACACTAGGCACCCATTCGGCGCCACGCGGGTCAGTTGGCGGGCTTGGTGGCCGGAGCAGCAGGTGCGGTGGGCGCCGGCGGAGCGGGAGGAACATACGGCGGCGGAGGCGTCTCGCCTTCGGCCACCAGGGCCGCATCGATAAAGCGGAACAGGTCCTCCAGCGGGTACGCGCCCTCAAACTTCTCCCCGTTGATGAACAGGTCCGGCGTCGCCTCCACCTCCAGGTCCTCGCCCGTCTTCAGCGAGGCCTTGACCCTGGCCTGGTCCTGCTTCTTCACGCAGGCCTGCACCTCAGACTCTTTCAGCTTGTCTAACTTATCTTTCTTCGCCTCATTGAGCGCAAGCTGGTCGAGCGCATCGTTCGCCTTCTGCAGGTTGTGCTCGGTCCCGCCAAAGTCTGAGGCATGCGCGTGGATGTAATCCACCAGATTCCAGTAGCCCTCCGGGTTCTGCTCACCTACGCAGTTCACGTCGATGGCCGCGCGCATGGCCCACGGATGCTGCGAGATGGGGAAGTCCAGGTATACGATGCGAACCTTATCGCCGTATCGCTGCGTCAGCGCGGGAAAGAGTTGCGCATGCATGCGCGCGCAGTACGGACACTCCAGGTCGTCAAACCCGACGATCTGCACCGGAGCCTTCGCCGAGCCGCCGCGCGCCGGCCGCCCGAGCCCGGAGATCACCGTCTTTGGATCTTTGGTGATGTCGAACTTGTTAAACTGCGCCAGCGTCTTGCCGTCGGTCGAGATCAGAAACGGGATCGGCTTGCTCGTATCGCCGGCCGAGGAGAAGGTCACGTCCACACGGTCGTAGCCGGGCACCTCGGACGGCATGCGCGGGCCGATCTCGATACTGTAGTTCGGCGGAACCTTGGCGCGCTGCCGCACCATCATCTCAACGCGGCGGTAGAGCTCCGGCGAGAGCGTACCGGCAGCCTTGGCCGGAACCTGCGCGTGGCAGCCCAGCGATGCAGTAAGAAGCGAGAAAGCAAGCAGAGAACGGGTCACAGATCGATTATCTCACTCAGGAAGAAGCTGAAACTTGGACGAACCTGGCACATTCTCGTTACTCCATCAGTGTTCACCTACCTTAATCTCAGAACAACCGCTCCGCCCGGCGCAGATTTCCCGCCGCGCCAATATTGACCAGCGTGAAGTTGAACCGGTACACGCCTTCGTTGCGCACGGAGCCAAGCTCATACTTGCGATACTCCATCGCCAGCCCGCAGCAGTTCCAGTTGTAGCTGGCCTGCAGCGCCGCATACTGCAGCAGCGCGCAGCCTGCGGTCGGCGTCGCCGTTGTGCCGGAGGTCGTCGCATTTGCCCTAGGGTTGACCGGGCAGAGATCCAGCCCCGTGTTGCCCGCTACAGAGAGCCCCGGCTTGGTCGGCTGACCATACCCGATCAGCAGCCGCAACTGGTTAAAGCTGCTCACCGTCGAGCTGACGCCCTCGGTATAAAACCGCCCCGGCGCATCCAGCAGCGAGTAGCTCAGCGCCCCGAAGGTCGCCCCGCGATGCACATCCAGAAACACATTGTTCGAGGTGAACTTGCTTGCGCCCGTGTCGTAATCGAAGTCCCACTCCACGTCGGTATTGGCTGTCGTGCGCATCCGCAGCCGAGAGATCAGCGGCGAGATCTTGCGCGGCTCGGTCAAAAACGCCACGCCGGAGAGGTCCAGCGTCGTCTCAAAGATGTTGCGCCGCCCGGTGAGCACTGCACCGCCGAACGTCTGGTCCCAGAAGTATCTCTGCGCCAGCCGCCAACTGATCAGTTGCTCGTTGCCGCAGCCCTTGCCCGGCGTGTCGTCCGGCACCGGCTCGCTCGCCGCCTCCGGCTCGAACCCCGGCCCCTGCGGCAGCTCCTCCGCGCGGCAGGGCTTTCCCGTCTCATCCTTGCCAGCCCCATTTCTGCCGAAGAGTGACGCCCGCCGGAACAGCCGCTGCGTCACTCCATACTCGATCTCGTTCGTGTTGGAGGCTACATCCGTCTCGTCGAACCGCAGCGCGCTGAGGAAGTTCGAGATACCGCCCACGTACTTGTACGTCAACTCCGGCTCAATCGTGTGCCGAAGCTGCTCACCGAAGACCTTCTTGCCCCACGTGGGCGCAAACGTCCGCTCAATCACCGGCGGACGAATCTCCGCCGACGCCTCAACGTCGGACCGCGACAGTCCGCTTCCGCTCTCGATCGGCGGCCGCCCCGCAGGATACGGCGTCACCCGCGACCGCGTGTACAGCGTCTCCCGCGCCGCAACCGCCGGCCGGAAGCGCCATTGTCCCAGCGAGAACGGATACGAGACCTCCGGATGAAGATCGAACCGCTCCACAATGCCCGGCGTCGCAAAGTTCGGCTGCGATCGCTGCAGCCCGCTCGCGCTTGCGTTCAGGGCGTACTCCAGCCCGGTGCTGCCCAGCCTGTGATCCGTGCTCGCCATCAGCAGCGTCGGCGCATGGAAGATGTGGACCTGCTGCTGCGGCGTCACCGTCGTGGTCGTCACCTGCCCCACCAGCTTGATGCCCTGGTACCGCTCCGTCAACCCGGCAAACTCGTACCCGTTCGCCTCATGCGTTATGTATGCCGTGGAGACCACATCCGACGTCACCGCTTGGTTGAAGTTGTCCGTAAACGCCTCGCGATAGACATAGCTGGACAGGTACTCCACATTCGCCGCCGCCCGCGTGTTCGCCGTAAAGTCCCGCCGCCCGGCAAAGACCGCGTCCTCGCCGCCCTGGTTGGTGTACACCCCGCCTACCGGCGTGTACCCATGGTCCAGCAGCCCGGAGTAATGCACGTTGACAAAGTCGAGCCCCTGTCCGCGATACCGGAACGTCGCCGTCTGCGCGAACCCGCGCGAGCTGTAGTAGTCCGACCCCACCGTCAGGTCCGCCGAGCGGCCCAGCGTCATATACACCTGCTCGCCTACGATGATGCCCTTCGTGCTCGACTCCCCAATATCCGGAATCAGGAATCCGCTCTCCCGGGTCTCCGAGTTCGTCGGATGCGAGACATACGGCAGAAACACTACCGGATACCCCAGCAGGTGGAAGGTCGAGTTCTTTGCCCGCGCCTGGCTGTCCGAGACGGAAAAATGCGCGGCGGAAAGCATCCAGTCGGGCTTATCCAACTGGCAGCTCGTCACCGTGCCGTCGTAGATCTCATAGTTCTGCGGCCCGTTCTTCACCACCACCCGCCCGTTGAACAGGAACGGATTGCCGTTCGTGTATACGTCCCGCCCGGCGTTCGCGTAGGTCGGGTCGGCCGGGATCACCGTGCTCTCATGCAGCTTCGGCGGCCGCATCGCTACGGATCCCTTCACCTCGTAAAACCGCCCGCTCTCCATCTTCAGGTTGTACGTCCCGTGGGTGGCGGAGAGGTACTCCTGCGTCGGGCCGCCCGTCAGCAGCAGGTGCCCGGTCGCCACCATCTCGCCCGTATTCGAGTCGTACAGGATGTGGTCCGCCTTGACCACGCGGTCCTTGTACGTGATCACCACCCCGCCGTCCAGGTCGTACATCCCGCCCTTGTAGCTCTGGGTCTCGCTGACAATGCCCAGCGGCGTAGTCTCCCCGGGCACCGGCACCGGATAGGCCGTGGGGTAGCGCGTCTCGGACGGCGTATCCGGCAGCCCATTGCTGGAGGAGACCCCGTTCCCTGGGGGAGGTGCCTGAGTCGTCATCTGCTGCGCCTTCAACTGCGGATGACGCAGCAGGCACAGCATGATAGTTATGAAGAGGATTCGGTGCAACGAGCGTCTCTCAGAGATCATCTGGGAGCTTGGACGGGGGGGCGGGAGACAGGTTTCAACCCTCCCGCGCATGCCCCGTACTGGTTTGCTCAAGGCCACCGTCTACAGGCTAAACGATTCCGGCCACGGCCATTGTCGCTGGATCATCAACAAGGGAAGCAGGTCTCCGTTTGAACACCATGAGCTCCGCCCAGCTCGACATCCTCCCCGCATCGGACGCAGCCCACGCCGCAACGCCGGACCATGCCCCCAGCGCGCTCCGCCAGCAGGCCGCCGAGCGCCTCGCCGCGCATCGCCTGCGCCGCGCCCGCCATAGCCTCCCGCATACCCAGAGCCATGCGCAGGCCACGCTGGACATCGAACTCCCTCCCGCCCGCGCTAACAAGATCGCCGCCGCCGTCGCCGAGCGCTACGCTCACTCCCCCAGCTACCGCGCCTTCCTCGCCCAGGAGGCCCAGCGCGCCAGGGAACAGGCCGCCGCCGCAGCCGAAGTCGCCGCCCGCAACGCTGAGGCCGTCGCCAGCGC
>CAXTRZ010000052.1:0-301 GCA_964246715.1 uncultured Acidobacteriaceae bacterium
ACAAAGATGTTGGACTTCTTCATCTGTTCTAAAGATCGCACCAAGTTCGTTACCCGGGCTATTGGGACGTGCTCGCTGGCACCGGCACTGGTCTTGGCGACGACGGCGGAGATGGGGGCGCTGCGGCGCTCGGGAAGGAGGATGCCATCCACGCCGGCGCCGTCGGCGGAGCGGAGGAGGGCGCCGAGGTTGTGGGGGTCTTCGACCCCGTCGAGTGCGAGGAAGAACTTGCGGGCAAATCGGCCGCGCGATGCGAGGAGGTCTTCGACGGCGAGGAACTGGCGCTGGCGGACGGCGTCGT
>CAXTRZ010000052.1:311-12023 GCA_964246715.1 uncultured Acidobacteriaceae bacterium
CGGCAGCCCATCTCCTGAAGCTCCACCAGCCTGTCCAGTCGCGGCGAGCGGTCGCGGGCGACGAGAACGTGGTCGAGCCGCCGGCCGCCGGAGCGTATGGCCTCCTCCACCGGGTGAAGGCCGTAAAGAACTTCCATTGTGCTAGTTTACCGCCTGCTTCCCGGCATAGACTGATGGGACAGGGCAGCAGGGGCCATGCGGATCCGGAGACGGACGGCGCGAAAGGGCGCGAATCCTGATGTGCGTTCTGCAACTTTGCCCAGCACGCGGACGTCTTGAGGAGTGTGAGCTTGGCCCAGACGCTATCGGCAGCAATGGTGGAGCAGACCCAGGCAGAGAACCTGGCGATTGCGCGTGGACTGAAGCGCAACGATCCGGAGCTGCTGGACCAGTTGATTGAGCAGTATCAGCACCGGTTGCTGCGTTACCTGCTCTTCCTGACCGGTAAGCGCGAAGTGGCCGAGGACCTGTTTCAGGAGACCTGGATGCGGGTGCTGCTGCGCGGGGCGCAGTACAACGGCAAGGCGCGCTTCGATACGTGGCTGTTTACGATTGCGCGCAATCTGGTAATCGACCTTTCCCGGAAGCGGCAGATGGCGAGCCTGGACGAGATGAGCGAGGCGGGCGACGACGAGCGGCCGTTTGAGGTGGCGCTTGATGGACCTTCGCCGCTGGACCAGTTTGCGACGCGAGAGGACCAGGCTGAAGTGGCGGCGGTGCTGATGAAGCTGGAGCCAAACTATCGCGAGGTACTGGTGCTCCGGTTCCATGAGGAGTTGTCCCTGGAAGAGATTGCGGCGATGACGCGGGCTCCGCTTTCAACGGTGAAGTCGCGGCTGTATCGCGGTCTGGCGGCGTTGCGGCCGGAGGTGGAGCAGTTGCGTCGAGCGCACGAGGCCGGAGACGTAAGCCGATGAACGCGGAGTTGAAGCGCAGGCTGGAACTTCCGGTGGAGACGGGCAGCGCGGAGGCGGCAAAGCTGCGCGTGGGCGCGGTTGCGTCGGCCGCAATCGTGAACCGGACGCACAGGGTGGTGCGAGAGCGGGCCAAGACGATGAAGGCGAGACGCAGCTTCGTGCGCAGCCTGCTGCTTCCGCTGGCCGTGTTTTCGGGGATCTTGATCGTCCTCTGCACCGCGCTGTGGACGGTGCTGGATGAGTATGAGCTGGCGCCGACGGGGATTCCGGATGCGAGTCAGCAGGTGTTTGTACTGCTGATCTGGTGTCTGCCGCTCTCCGCGGTGCTGCTGGCGCTGGTGTTGTTTCATCGCGCGAAGGCGGACAACGGAACTGAGAATGGGAGCATGCAATGACGCTGCCGTGGGGCCAACGCGGGGACGATGACCGGGAGCATGCTCGGGAGCGGCAGACGGGAAGCGCAAGCGACGACCTGGGCATGATTCCATGGTGGTCCGTGGCGCTGGCGGTGGTGGCGTTTGCCGGGATGCAGTTCCTGTTCCACGGGGTGATGCCGCACCACAAGCATGAGCTATTGCCGATGCGGCTGCTGATGGGCTACTCCTGGGGGACGCTGGTGGCGAGCTACGTGCTGCTGGTGGGCTATGTCAGCCGCGACGTGAAGCGGCGCAAGATGCCTGCGGCGTTGTGGCTGCTGATCGTGATCATGATGCCGGGCGGCATCGGCGCGGTGGTGTACTTCCTGCTGCGGCAGCCGCTGCTTTCGCGCTGCCCGCACTGCTCAACGGAGATCTCCTCCAGTTACCACTTCTGTCCGCAGTGCCAGTTTCAGGTGGCGCCGGTGTGCGGACAGTGCTTCCGCGGCGTGGAGATTACGGACGTGTATTGCAAGCAGTGCGGGCATGACCTGGCGCAGGATAATGTGCCCGCACGCCTGACCGCCTTCCGCTAGTAAGCTGGGTGGCATGACGTTGAAGGTTGTGATCGTCGACGATGAAAGCCTGGCGCGGCAGGAGTTGCAGTACCTGCTGGAGGGCGCGGGCGACGTGGAGGTGCTGGCGCTGGGCAGCAACGGCATTGAAGCGGTGGAGCTGATCCGGACGCACAAGCCGGATGTGGTGTTTCTGGATGTCCAGATGCCGGGCTTGGATGGCTTTGGCGTACTGAAAAAGCTATTGGAGAAGAAGACACGCATGCCGCAGATCGTGTTTGCGACGGCGTACGACCAGTACGCGGTGCGGGCGTTTGAGGTGAACGCGGTGGACTACCTGCTGAAGCCGTTCGATAAGGCACGGGTAGAGCGGACGATTGAGAAGGCCCGGGCGCGGGTGGCGGTGAGCGAGCCGGTGGTGATCGCGCCGCCGGCCGAGAGCGCAAGCGAGGCGAAGCTGGACGCGCTGCTGCGGCTGATGAAGGAGCGGGCGAGTGCGCCGAAGAGCCATCGCGGCAAGATTGTGGTGCGGGCGCAGAGCCGGCTGCTGCTGGTGGATCAGAAGGAGATCTGTTTTGCTTCCATCGAGAGTGGCGCAATTTCGGTCGTGACTGCGGCGGTAGAGGGGCAGTCGAACTGCCGGACGCTGGAGGAGTTGATGGATCAGCTTGATCCGGAGACGTTCTGGCGGGCACACAGGTCGTTTGTGGTGAATATTCAGCACATCCGCGAGGTGGTGCCGTGGTTCAAGTCCAGCTACCAACTGCGCATGGATGATCCAAAGAAGACGGAAGTGCCGGTGAGCCGGACGCAGACGAAGCGGCTGCGGGAGTTGTTCAACTTATGAGGAAAGAGAGATTCATGCGGCGAAGATGGATGGTGGCGGCGGTCTTTCTGCTGTGTCTGGCGGCGCAAGGGCAGGGTCCGGCCGGGAGCGCTCAGGACCAGGAGTTTGCGGCGGCGCGCAAAGCGTTCGGGTCCGGGGACTATGCGGCCGCGCTGGGGGACTTTAAGAAGCTGATGGCGGAGCAGCCGGACAACGTGGTGTACAAGAAGTTTGCCTCTGAGGCCGCTTTGAACACAGGCGGCGCGGCCTTTGTGCTGGAGACGCTGCCGCCGGTGGAAGCGGCAGACGGCAAAGACTGGCAGGCACGGCTGCTGCTGGCTCGCGCATATGCGGAGACGGCAAACGAGCCGGGGCACAAGGAGAAGCGCGATGCGGAGATTGCCGCGGTGAGGAAGCTCTATGCGGAGGATCCGAACTCAGCGCTGGGCAAGCTGCGGGATTTCAAAGTGGAGACGGTTCATGAAGGCAACACGACGGTGGAGTTCTACCCGGCGTTTGTGCCCTGGGGACCGTACCATGTTCATCTGATCGCGCGGACGTTCGACGAAGCGAAGCGTGCGGGACTTCGGATTACGCTGGAGAGCGGCGATGGGGATCAGGCTCTGTTCGCCAAGCAGCATCCCGCCGAGAGTGCGGCGGGGCTGCGGGGCTATTCCCTGGACGGCTATGGACCCGACCAGACCGGGCCGAACGGGGAGCACATTCAAACGCATTACACCTTTGCGTTCTTTGTGGGTGAGCCGTCATACGACGTCGTGCGCGAGCGGGTATTGGCTGTGGCATCAGGCAAGCTGAAGGCGATGAGCAGCCGCAGCGGACCGGTGAACTAGCGGTTTCGCGGAGTCAGCGCCGGCCTTCGCGTCTCTGCGCCAGGACCAGCCCGCGCGGCGTGGGCAGGAAGATGCAGGAGAGCAGGCCTTCGGCTTCAAGCGCGAAGGCGGCTTTACGGACCGTCTTCATGTGAGAGCTGGCGTCATGCATCAGGATCAGGCCGGTGGGGCGGACCTGCGGCAGGAAGCGGCGAACCTCGGCGTCGCGGATGTCCACGTCGGAGTCGGAGAAGAGGATGTCGATGACGCCTTCGACGTGCATCTCGAGCGAGGATTCATTGCGAAGCTCAATGAAGTCCGCGAGGCCGGACGCGGCGATCTTCTCCCTGGCCTTGACGAAGACGACGGGATCGAACTCGCAGGAGATGATCTTGCCGAAGCCGTTGCTCTTCAGACCCTCGGCCATCCACAGCGTGCTGACGCCGAGGAAGGAGCCGGTCTCTACGATCAACGCGGGCTTGAGCGTGGTGACCAGGGTGCGAAGGAACTCGAGCACCTCGGCCTCGGCGGTCATGGAGTCGTACATGTGCCAGCGTTCGGGGTGCGGGCACTCGGGCGTGGCGCGATGATACTCCGGCAGCAGCGCACCGGCGGCGCGCTCCGCCTGGAGCATGATTTTATGTTCTTGTTTCTGTTTTTTGAAGAGGCCCATGGCTACCGTGGCTTGATGGTATAGGTGATGCCGCTGGTGAACTGCGTGGAGTTCTGCTTGGAGCCGGCGGGCGCGTTGTTGATGTAGTCGTCCACCGCGCCGAGGTTGAAGCCGAGGCCCTTGTAAACCGGGAAGACGAGGTTGCCGTTGATATGGGCGGAGTAGGCGTTGGATTGGTTCCAACTGGGCGAGACGCTGCCGAACTCGGTGAAGAGGAAGCCCTTGAGGAGCTTCTGCGTCAGGGTCTCCGTGAAGGTGGAGCCGACCAGGTTCGTGTTGGACGCGGTTGCGGCGAGATTGGACGCGGAGTTGAAGAAGACCTCCTTCTCGTAGTGCACATCGCCCTTGAAGTCGAGCTCATGGCGTGCGTTCTTGAGCAGCGTGATGCCGACTCCGCCGCCGTAGGCCTGCTCCAGATCGAGGAAGGAGGCGAAGTTATGGTCGAAGGTGGCCGAGCCGAAGGCGTAGACGCGCGGGCTGAAGTATGCATCCTGCTCCCCGGAGGCGTGAAAGATGTTGGTCTCCACGGTGTCAAGGGGCGGGGTGGAGTTCCCGGTGGTCCCGTAGGTCTGGGTGTAGGCGATGATGGACCGGCTGCGCGCGGGAAGCCAGTCCACCCCTGGAGTGGCGCGAGTGAGATTGATGGCACCGGTGAAGGTGGTGGAGTTCTGGGTGGAGCGCACGAGGCTGGTGCCCCCCGTAGCGGCTCCGCTCCAGCCCTGCAGCAGCGAGGGCGTGTGGCTGATGGCCTTGGTGAAGGCGGCGGCGTCCAGGATGCGGTCTGCGTTGGCGATGGGCACGGTGCGCGGACCGTTGGAGGTCGCCACGACGATGTTCTTCTCAACCACGGATATCTTGCCCTGCGGGACGATGGCGGCGGCGGTGGAGCGGGTCAGCTTTTCAGACTTGGGCAGCAGGGCGAAGCTCTTATCGGAGCGTAGCTCCTTGATGTTGGCCCAGGCGATCTTGACCTCGCCCACCATCGGGCTCTTGAAGGTGATGCCGTCGGAGGTGGCGCTTTCAAACTCTCCGGTCAGTTGCTCGCCGTTGATGAAGAGAACGGAGTCAGCGAGCTTGGCTGGAGCCGCCGCAGCCTGCGCGAAGAGTCCGGCGGGAAGCAAGAGAAGGAAGAGGACAACGCTTCGGATGATGGTTCTCCTGGGATTTTTTCTGCGAGGTTGCCGGAGGTCCATGCGGCCCCATGTCATTTTCTTCAGGATACAAGACGGCCTTGGCAGGCTGCGATAGGCTGTTGGAATGATGAGGCTGATGGCGCGGGCGGCGCTTGCGCTGCTGGTGGCGGCTGCGGTGGTGTACATGGCAGACTTTGCCGTGTGGCGCGTCCGCGTGGCGCGAGGGGGCGGCATGGGCACCGTCACGGTGACGAAGATCGTAGTGGCGCCGCTGAAGGGGAACAAGGAAGAGTATTATCCGGATGGCACGGCGGACGTGGCCTGCAGCAAAAGTCTCTTTGAGCAGGCTGGAAGCGGAGCCTGCTGGTGGCTGGAGCGGAACCGCCAGGTGGAGGAACGCTAAGGACTGCTGGGAGAGCTGAGGCGCCGCCCATGCGTTTAGACCGCGGGCGATTGCAGGAGCGGCTTTGCGCAGTGTGAGCCACGCCGGTTGAGATCTGCGAGACGATGTCGATGAACCCACGCGCTGCGTGCTGGCCAGCGATATCCCTTGCGGCACCGTCTAACCCGTCCTGCGTTCATTTGCGGTACTCTTGCTTCCGCACTCTGCGGGAGCGATTTATGCGCGTTTTGAGCATCGGTGAAGTTCTTTGGGACGTCTTCCCCGACCGAGAGCAGCTACCAGGCCAAGAGCATGTGTCCGGCCGGGAGCACCTTGGCGGCGCGCCCCTCAACTTCTCGGCGAACATCGTGCGGCTGGGCGGCCAAGCCTCGCTGCTGACCGGCATCGGCAACGATCAGCGCGGCCGCATCGCGCGGGAGACGATGGTCTTGCTCGGCGTGGGCACGGACTTCGTACAGACCGTTCCGGACCGGGCCACCGGGATCGCGCTCGTGAGCACCGGTCCCACCGGCGATCCGCAGTTCAGCATCCCGCGTCCCGCAGCCTTCGACCTTACCCAAGTTTCCGCAGACACCTTCGACGCGCTCCACGCCTTTCATCCCGACTGGCTCTACTTCGGCACCATCACCCAGACCGAGCAGCCTTCCGAAGATCTGGTCAAGCAGCTCTCCGGCTCGCTCTCCGGCGTCCGCGTCTTCTACGACATGAACCTTCGCCCCGGCTGCTGGAACTTGGCGCTGGTGCAGCGTCTCTGCGGCGTTGCCACCATCCTGAAGCTCAACGAGCATGAGGCCGCGACGCTGGGCGAGCTAACCGGCATGGGCCCCGGCTCCTTCACGCTGGAGGCTTTCTGCGAGGCCTGGTCCGCGCAGTACAGCCTGGCGAGCCTCTGCGTTACGCTCGGCCCGGGCGGCTGCCTCGTCTTCCAGGACGGCGCCTTCTCCACTGTCCCCGGCTATCCCGCCGTGGTCAAGGACACGGTCGGCGCGGGCGATGCCTTCTCCGCCGCTTTTCTGCACGGCTTCCACCACGGATGGTCCATTGCCCAGACCGCGCGCTTCGCCAACGCACTCGGCTCGCTGGTTGCCAGCCGCGCCGGCGCCACACCTCCCTGGACCGTCGCCGAGGTCTTTCAGATCGCCGGCATCTCCGCCGACAGCCTCACGGTCGCCTAACAGCTTCCATCCGAGGCGTCGCCGTGCTTAGCAACTCTGATACTTCCAGTTCCTCTGCTTGCCCTCCGCCATCCACTCCACGGCCTGCGCCACCCGCTTCGCCTTGGTCTCCTCCCGCTTGGCCTCCGCGATCCACTCTGCATACTCCCGCTTACAGCTCAGGCTGAACGCCGCAAACATGGCCTCCGCTTTCTTATTCTTCGCCAGCGCCGCCACCAGCTCCTCCGGCACCTCAATCTCGGCCTTGACCTTCTTCATCTTGGCCTCCGATCTCCCCGCCATCGGACTTGTATATTCCCCGCGGTCAACGAACCCCTTTGCCTGCCTGATCCAGTCGAGCATCACCACCGTCTCCGGCAGGTCCTCGATGCTCGTGATTCGACCCATGGTCCCCATTCCGTCAGCCTTCTCGCCAACCGCCGCGCGTACCACCGCGCCGATCTCCTTGCCCCACAGACCGAAGCTGCAGTGCGCCTTGAACGCCGCCATGTTCGCCATGATGGCGCCCTTGTACACGAAGAAGGGCATGCTCCACTTCATCGCTTCCTCTACGCCCGGACAGCCCTTGTGCATCAGCCCGCGCAGATGCACCAGGATCGGAATCGCAAACGGCTTGGCCCGGTCGATGTACGCATCCACCTCCGCACTCAGCTTCTTCGCTGCCATTGCACCCTCCTGTTTTTGAATCAAGTGTACACGCCGCCAAAAGAGAGACGCCCCGCATCTCGTCCAGAGATGCGGGGTCGCTCTTGCAACCGAGCAGACGGCTCTACTGCACCGTCAGCACATACGTCGCCGCATGGCTTGTGGTGCCGTCCGTCGCTGTTACGGTGTACGTGTACGTCCCCGGTGTCACGGTAGCCACTGTTGGCGTGGGAGCCTTGCCGGCATTTCCGCAACCCGTGGCATACAGCGTCACCGCCAGCAGCATGGAGAGCATCCCAGCCACCCGCGCCACCCCGCGCCGCCGCGCGAAACAGAGCCCCAGCATCACCAGCGAGACCAACCCGGCCGGCACGAGCGACGTATACCCCGCGCCGCTGCTCGTGGACCGCGTGGTGATCGAGACGTTCACCGGTGCCGGCGCCGCGCCCACCGTCACGCTGCTCGCGCCCGGCGTACAGGTGGAGTTCGCCGGCGCGCCCGTGCACGCAATCGCCAGCGTCCCCGTATAGCCGCCTTGCGTGGACAGCGTCAGTGAAAACGCCGTTGTGTTGCCCGCGACCACTGTTCCCGACTGCGCTGCCGTCGTAAACGCGAAGTCCGGCGGCACGGCCCCGGTTCCGGTCAGGCTGGAGGTCAACATCGTCGCCACGTTCGTGATCGTCGTCAAGACCGTCAGCGTGCCCGTCCTCATCCCGCTCGCCGTCGGCAAAAACGCCACGTTGATGGCACAGTTTGCGCCGGCGGCCAGCGACGTCCCGCAGGTGTTGGTCTGCGTGTAGTCGCCCGTCACTGCAATTGCGCCCGTGCCGAACGTGATCGCCGCCCCGGACACATTCGTCACGGTAAACACCTGGGCCGCGCTGCTTTTGCCGATCACCGTTGACGCATACGTGGCCGCCGCCGGCGTCAGTGTCGCCTGAGCGCTGCCGCTCCCGGTCAGCGAAGCCGTCAGTGCCGTTGCTGAAGCGCTCGTCACTACTGTCAACGTTCCCGTGCTCGAGAGCAGCACCACCGGCGAGAAGGTCACGCTCACCGTGCACTTCGCGCCCGCGGCCAGCGATGTTCCGCAGGTGTTGGTCTGCGCAAAGTTGGCCGTGACCGCAATCGACGTGATGGCCGCGCTGCTTCCGCCTGTATTCGACAGCGTGAAGACCTGCGCCGCTGAGGCCGTTCCCACCGGCACGTTTCCAAAGGCCGCCATAGCCGGTGTCATCGTCACCACCGCGGGTGCGGCCTGCGCCGTGCCGGTCAGCGTGGAGCTCAACGCGACGCCGTTGTTCGCGCTCGTCGCCGCCGTCAGCGTTCCCGTCCTCGCGCCGGTGGCCGTCGGCGTAAACGTCACCGTCATGGTGCAGCTTGAGCTTGCCGCCAAGGACGTTCCGCAGTTGTTCGTCTGGGTAAAGTCCCCCGTCGCCGTAATTGAGCTTACCGTGATCGCCGTGGTCCCGCTGTTGCTTAGCGTAAATGGAACTCCCGCAGACGAGTTCCCCAGCGTCACTGTCCCAAAGTCCTGGTTGGGCGGAGTCAGCGTCGCCGACTGCAGCGGAACCAGCAGCGGGAAGAATGCCACCGCGCCATCGTGGTCGGAGCTGCTCTGCGGCGTCGTCGCATCGTTGTACTGGATCAGCGGGAAGTCCGCGTCCTCATGCGAGTACGCCAGATGCACGCCGCTCAGCAGGTTCTGCGTTACCACCACATGGTCCAGCGTCTGCGCATTGCCGATGTACGTATAGTCGTACCGCGCTGTCGGGTCCGCGATCAGCGTCTCCAGGTCCGTCAACGCGGGGCTTGGCGCCACATACGCGGATGACACCCCGTTCACCACCTGCGAGCTTGGCGTCGGCGTCCCCTTTACCACGCCCAGCGAGTCCGAGTACCCATCGGTGAATGCATAAGCGTTGTAGTCGCCTACGGAGATCACCTTCTCTCCATTCGCCTGATAGCCCTGGATCAGATTCGCCAGAAACTCCGCCTGATACTCGCGCTTCAGCCGCACCGTCGCGCCGGTGGACGTCGTATCGTCCTCGCTATTCAAGCTCCGCAGATGGTTCGAGATCACCGTCACCGGGAACGGCGCGTATCCCGTCGGGTTGACCGTGGCATGCAGCACCAGCGGCGGCCGGTCGTTCAACTCCGCGCTTGCTCCTGTCGAGTTCGTGAATGTCGTCGCCTTCCCGAACTGCGTGCAGTCGTTTACCGTCACCCGCGTCGTTTTCACCAGGAACGCTGTGTTGATCCCGCTGGGATCGTTGCCCTGGTAGAGGCACGTCGCGTACTTCGGATCGGGCTGCCCCGCCGCCACCGCATCCGCGCTGATCTTCGATGAGATATCATTCAGCGTCGCCAGCGTTCCCACCTCCTGCATTCCGATGATGTCCGGCATGCGCTGCACATTGCGCAGCAGCAGGCTGATCTTTGCCAACCTGCGCGCATACGCATCCGCCGTAATCGTCACCGCTCCGGTCGCCGGGATGTTGCTGTAGAACCGCTCGATATTCATGCTTCCCACGGTGAACTCGTTCGCCGCGGCCACCGGCACGGGGATGTAGCTCATTGCCGTGCCCAGCGTACCCGGAGCCGTCGGGTCCAGCAGGAACTCCGCGCCGTTCGTCGTGAAGTCCACCACGCCCAGCATGTTCGTTATTGTCTGGTTGGAGGTTACATCCAGCGCCGCGCCGCCCAGTCTCGTGCTCTCCACCAGCATCAGCTCCGGGTTTCCATCGAAGCGCGGCACGCAATTCGTCGTCACTGTAGCCGTGCAGTACGTTGGCCCGCTCGGCAGGCTTGTCTCCAGCACGCTAATCCCCGGCTCCACAAACGGCCTTGCCACGCCGCTTACCACGCCATAAAACTCGCCGTTGCTTACTACCGTCTCCGTCGTCTCGGTCAGCGAGCCGCCCGTCGGCGCCGTCGTCACAAAGCTTGGGACGGTAAACCGCATCGACTGATACTTCAAAAACTGCCCAAACCCTCCCGTCGGACTATCCATCGCCGCCGTGATCACTACCGGCGCCGGCAACACATTGCCCGTCGACACCACCATGACCGTGACCGTGCCGTTGATCTCCGTCGCCGCCGTCGCCGCCGTTGTGGAGGATAAAGCAACCGTACCAGTCACATTAAGCTCGTTGCCCACCACAATGGACGGCGACGATCCCGTCACCACGAAGATGCCCTCGCTCGTTGCCGGGTCCGCATCCTGCTGGTTGTCCCGAGCCTCCAGGTAAAAGCCGGTCGTCCGGATGGCCGTGACGATCCCAGTCGTCGTCACCTTCTGCCCCAGGTATGCCGACGCAGGTGCCCCTGCTTGAATCGTATGGATTGCAATCACCGCGCTGGAAGACTGAATCGCCAGCGGCGCCATCGCCGTGGCCGTCTCCAACTGTGTATCCGTCGCCTTGAAGTTCAGCGTGACGTTCCCCGTCGCCGTCCCGCCAACCGTCGCGCTGTAGTTGAAGACGTTGTCCCCGGCTGTTGTATCCCCATGCGTGCCGTCGTCATACAGCGGCTGTGTCGCGGAGCCGCCGATTCCGCTTAGGTCCACCGACACCGCGATGCCCGTGCTCGTCGCTCCCGGCGTGACGCTCGCCGTCAGCAACGTTACACTCCCAATCCCCACCGTGCTCGGGTTCGCAGACGCCGTCAGCGACAGGCTCGTCGTCGTCGCTCCGCAAGGCTGTGCCGTCGTGGTGCTGTTCCGCGGAGCCGCCGTCGCCACCATAAAGTCCGCGCCGTTGTTGTTCGTGTCTGTGCAGACGACCTTCCGGAACGCCGCCGTTGTCGCCGTCAGCGACGCTGTCGGCGCGGAGCCCTCAAAGCACGTCGCCGTCGAACCATACCCCACAAAGTCCACTACGGCCGCGTTCCCGCTCGCTGGGCATGTGCCGGTCAGCGCCGTGGTGGAGTTTGAGAGCGCCACCTGCCCGGCCGTCCCAGAGAGGTTCAGCACCGGATTCAGCGTGTAGTCCGGATTGACGCTCGTGCCATTGCCCGGCGTGCTCGCCCCAAACAGCAGGAATGTCCCCGGCTGCATCGTCACGTTCGGTAGCGGAGCCACCTCCGTCGCGGACACCGTTGCCGTGCTCGTCGCCGACCGGTATTGCAGCGAGTACCCATTCAGCGAGACCGCCGTCGTCCCCGCATTGAACAGTTCCACGT
>CAXTRZ010000053.1:0-11991 GCA_964246715.1 uncultured Acidobacteriaceae bacterium
CAATCCATCCTCCTCGGCGACCGTTGCTCGGACCTCGCCGCCGCCCACGCTGCCGGCCTCCGCGCCGCCTATCTTCTCGCCGGCACCGAACCCACCCCCTGCCCCCAACGCCACACCCTGCTCCAAACTCCCACCGGCCTCATCCCCCACCTCTAGGAAAAGTGCCCCTTCAAAAAGCGCACGTCAAGGGCCAAATCCATCCATCCACCACCATGCAAGAAAATGCATGGTGAAAACGATGAAACCCGCGTCAATCGCGGGCTCCACCATAGCCTATGGTTGCATCCTGACCACGTTAGCCATGCATTCCACCACAGTCTTACCATCATCCCGTTGCAACGTCAGGCAGTGGGTGGACGATGGTTGGTCTCAGCCAAACGCCGCCGCGACGACCGGCAGCGGCAGCTCCGCCTCAAGCGCCTGCAACTGCGGCAGAAACGCCGCCGCAACCTCCGGTCGAATCGCCCGCATCGCCGCCAAAGTCTCAACCGTCAGCACCCGAGCCACCGCACTTTCCGGCTCTGCCCGGCAAAGCTCCAGATCCCCCTCCAGGATCGAGCTTTCGCCCGTCAAAAACGCCGCCGGAACCCCATCCATCCCCGCGCATCGCACCGCCAGTAACTGCTCCAGCCGCGTCAGGTACTCGCTAAAGTGCTGATCTGACGGCACTTCATACGCCACCTGACCGCCGGCCCACTCCGCCTCGCCCAACAGCTCCAGCATCTCCGCCGCCAGCGTCCGGATGCCCTCTTCCGGGTTTGCCGCGTCGAACTCCCGCGTCAGCTCCCCAATCCGCATCCCATCGCTCGACCGCACAAACGCCAGATCCGCTGTCCACGGCTCAACCTCCGCATCCACATGCACGGTCACCACATAGTCGCTCTGATTCGGCTCCCCGCTGACCGATTGAACCGCCACGCCATCCGGCCATGGCTGGCCGCTAACCACGAAGCCGCTCGGTGGCCCGCCGGCCTGGCTTACCGCCCACGGCAGCATCGCCCGCCCGGATGCCTTGCCCAGCATCTCCACCTGCTCAGCCAGAAACAGCGGCAAAGCCCGTGTCATCCGCCCCAACGCATCGTCCATCACGGGCTGCATCCCGGGGGCAGATGGGGGAGCCTCCGCTGTCCCTCCCAGGAAGGTCACTGTGGGACCACCCGTTATCTTGGTTCCAAAGATCGTCCGTGCCGGCGAGTTCGCCGGAAGCCAGATCGGACCGTCCACCCGCAGCATCCCGATCTGCAGCTCCTGCTGTTGTCCACCACCACTACCACGAATTCGCGCAATCTCGCCCGTCCAGAACTCCAGCGCGCCCTTCCAGTCCGGACGCTGGAACTTCGCCAACTCGGCCACGATCGCTGCTGCGGGATCAATGTTTCCTGTGTCAATGCAGGCCTTGATGAGATTGTTTCCGACCGGAAGTCCGTGAATCTCCGGCACAAAGTACGGCGCAGTAAACTCCAGCAACTCACGCAGCAGGCCGTGGCCGCCCAAGTCGCCGCTCATCTGCATCAGCAGGTCGCCCGGAACCGGCTTCGGCGCACGCTCTAGTGCCTCGGTATACAGCGCCTTTGCAGCATCGAGTTGCCCGGCGTTCAGCTCTCCGCGTGCGAGCCATAACTGCGCGCGCCAACTTGCCGGCATGGCGCGGATCCGCTCCAGCGCAGCCTTCGCTGCCTCCTCGCCGCCGCGTTCCTGCTCCAAAGAGAGATACCAGCCTAGCCCGTTATCCAGGTTCGGCTCCAGCTCGATGGCACGGGATAGGGTTCTCTCCGCCCGCTCCTTCTGGCCCTTGGCGTCGTAGACCTTCGCCAGGTTGGTCAGCACGGAGGCATCCTCGCCCTTGTCATGCGTAAAGCCGGAGAGCACGCTCTCCGCCTCATCCAGGCGCCCGGTTTGCATCAGCACGATGCCCCACATGCAGGCCCCGCGTGCCGGAACCGTATCCGTCTGGTACAGATGATGCGCGGCCTCCGCGACCTCAGAAAGGAAGCCGTCGTTGAGCGAGTTCAGCACCAGAAGGTACAGCTGGTCCGGCTGATCCCACGCCTCCTGGATCATGCCCGGAAGCACGTTCGCGCGCCACTCCTGGCGGGGAACCAAGACCTCCTGACCGTTCTGGTCGAAGGCGCGAATGCCGTCCGGAGGAGCCTGCTGCTGCTCCTGCTGCTCAACTGCCGCAGCCGCTTCGGCCGGAGTCTCCTGGACGGGTGCTGCTGCAATCTCAGCCACCTCCAACGGATCCTCCATCCGGGCCGTCTCGTCCACCGCGCTGGCCGGCTCGACGCCTTCAATCTCATCGTTCTTGCCAAAGACTTTATCCAACAAACCCATCACAACCCTCAACCTTCTTGAATCCTGTGTGTTGGCCCCTAGGCCTTCTGCATGTTCTCGACGGCGAGGCCGACGCGCAGGATGGTCGCCTCGTCAAAGTGCCGTCCCATGATCTGCACCCCGATCGGCAAGCCCTCCGCCGTCTCACCGCATGGCACGCTCATCCCGCAGAGGCCCGCGAGGCTGGCCGCCACCGAGTAAATATCCGCCAGATACATTGAGACCGGGTCGTCCGTCTTCTCGCCCAGCTTGAACGCCGGAGTCGGCGTCATCGGCCCGACGATTGCGTCGCACCGCTCAAAGGCGTGGAGGAAATCCCGCGTGAGGAGTGTGCGGACCTGCTGCGCCTTCTTGTAGTAGGCATCGTAGTAGCCGGCGCTCAGCGCATAGGTGCCCAGCAGGATACGGCGCTTCACCTCCGCGCCAAAGCCTTCCTCGCGGCTCTTGCGGTACATCGCGGAAAGGGTCTTCGAGTCCTCGGAACGGAGTCCGAAGCGGACGCCATCAAAGCGCGATAGGTTGGATGAAGCCTCCGCCGTCGCGATGACGTAGTAGGTGGGGATCGCATACTTGGTGTGCGGCAGGGTGATCGGCACGATCTCGCAGCCCTGTGCCTTCAACCCGTCGAGCGTCTGCTCAACTGCAGTCCGGATCTCCGGGTCGAGGCCTTCGCTGAAGTACTCCTCGGGAACGCCAACTCGCAGCCCTGCGATGGGGTTTGTCAGCGAGCCCACGTAGTCGTCCACCGGCCGCTTAGAGCTTGTGGCGTCCATCTTGTCCTGACCCGCGATGACACCGAGAACAGTCGCGGCATCCTTGACGCATGCGGCAAACGGGCCGACCCGGTCCAGCGAGGACGCAAACGCAATCAGCCCATAGCGGCTGACTCGGCCGTACGTGGGCAGAATGCCAACGACGCCGCAGAACGCTGCCGGCTGCCGGATAGAACCGCCGGTGTCCGTGCCCAACGCGGCTGCGCAGAAGCCTGCGGCAACCGCCGCGGCAGAACCGCCGCTTGAGCCCCCCGGAACCCGGTCCAGGGCTCGTGGGTTCTTCACCGGGCCGTACGCGGAATTCTCGTTGGAACTGCCCATGGCGAACTCATCACAGTTGAGCTTGCCCAGCAGCACCGCTCCCGCGGTCTCCAGCTTTGCCACCACGGTCGCGTCGTACGGGGGCCGGTAGCCTGCGAGAATTTTTGATCCCGCCGTCGCGGGCGCGCCCTGCATCGCCAGCACGTCCTTGATACCCACCGGAATGCCGGCCAGCGGAGGCAGCGCTTCGCCTTTGGCGGCCAGTTCGTCGATCCGCTCTGCCTGCCGCATGGCACGCTCGCGGCTGAGCGCCAGAAAGCAGTTGATCGCCTTACCGGCCGCGCCGTCATTGGCCTCGATACGGTCATAATGCCGCTCCGCCACGGTCACGGCGGAGCTACCCGCCATGGCGGCCCGCGCCTCATCCATCGTCACCATCTGCAATCCTGTCTCTCCTGTGTCTTCCCGCATCGTGCCTAGCGCTCGATCACCTTTGGCACCTTGAAGAAGCGGCCATCGCTCTCCGGAGCGCCTGCCATCACGGCCTTACGGTCGATCGAAGGCCGTATCAGGTCTTGCCGAAGGGTCGCGCCAGTTTTCTCCTCAGCCGCGCCCAGCGTCTTCCCGACCTGTGCCATGGGCGGCACGCTGGCCGTATCCAGCTCGTTCAACTGACCCACATGCTCCAGGATGGCGTTCAGGTCGCGCTGCATGCGCGGCACCTCTTCTTCGGTCAGCTCCAGGTTCGCCAACTCCGCCACCCGCCGGACCTCTTCCACCGACACTGCTTCCACACTCATTCCCGTTGGCTCCCTGCCATGCGCCTTAGGTAGAAGTGTATCCCGACGAGCTTCACCTCTGCGATACGCGCCATCTCGCGCTTCAGCACGCCGCGCATGGAGAGCATTTGGTCCAGCCAGACCTCGTCCTCCGCTTCGATGGTTACGATGCCGTCCGTGAAGTCGATGACGCCGCCCTTCTCGGCCATCGCCTTTCCGCAGGCTATTGTCCAGGCGGCGCGCAAACGATCCACTTCGGGCAGCGCCTTCAGGCTTCGCCCCAACTCCTTCCGCAGCATCTCGCGCATGCTCTCCATCAGCGGATGGCCTCTTCAGGGAGGATGACGCTCTCTGCCGCCGGCACATGCTCCAGGACAAAGCGGCGGATACGTCGCAGAAAGATAGATGTCGCAAAGCCCTCCGCCCAGGTCTTCGTCACCGTAGGAGAGAACTCTGCTTCCCGAGCCTCGAACTCCAGCAGCCCGCTGCACAGCGCCTGCGTGCTTTGTTCAGGAAAGTAGACTCCAGTCGGCTGATCTCCATCGCCCCGTACCGTCTCAAGCGAGCCGCCCTTGCCGTAGCAGATGACAGGCCGCCCGCATGCCTGCGCCTCTAGCGGCACCATGCCAAAGTCTTCATCGGCGGAGAAGATCAGCGCCCGGCACTGCGCATACTCATCCCAAAGTACTTCGGTCGGAAGCTCCCCCAAAAACTCAACACGTGCCTCCAGTTGAGCCGCCAACTTTCGCAGCTTTGCCTCCTCTGGCCCGGCACCGGCGATTCGAAGTCGCCGCCCCAGCCGCGCACACGCCGCAATTGCCAGATCCGTCCGCTTGTAGCCCACCAACCGCCCTGCACAGAGGTAGTGCTCCCCCGCTTCAGCCTGCCGCGCCCGGTGCAGGTCGATCGGCGGATAAATAACGGTCGCCTCCCGTCCATAGACCCGTCTGATCCGCTCCGCCACGTACTTCGAGTTCGCGATGAAGTGCGACACTCCACTTGCTGCCCGCTGATCCCATCGCCGCACGTACTCCGCCGTCGCGCGAAACAGCAGCTTGGTCAGCCCGCTCATCTCCGCCAGATACTGTGCATAGCCGTCATACAGGTATCGCATCGGGGAGTGGCAGTAGCAGATCTGCACCGCTCCCAGGTCCAGCCGCACTCCCTTCACCGGCCCCGCGTCTGAGACGATAACCAGATCGAAACCGCGCAAGTCCAGCCCTTCCGTCGCTGCCGGGTAAAGCGGAAGCATATGCCGATGATGGCTTGTCCCAAACGGAATCTTCTGCAGAAAGGAGGTATGCAGTCGATGTCCCTTTGCCCCGCCCGGAAGCCCGTCCGGGGAAGCCACCAGCGTAAATAACTCGGCGGATGGGAAGAGCGAGAGCAGACACTCCGCGACGCGCTCGCCTCCACCGCGCGTCACAAACCAATGATGAACTACCGCAACCCGCATCGCCTCCCGCTTGCCTCGGCCCAGTCGTTTAGGCATGTTCTTCAGCTTACCGCTCACCCCAAGCAAGCCTGTGGGAAGCTTGGCTTCGCCCTAATATGCGCCGTCCTGGTTGACAACAGATCGCAGGGTCTGGAAAAGAATCTTCACGTCCCTCAGCAGCGACCAACGCTTAACGTACTCGCAGTCGAGCTTCACCCGCTCATCGTAGGTCAGCGTGCTGCGTCCGGAGACCTGCCAGAGCCCAGTCACGCCTGGCTTCACGCGGCAGTAGCATTGGAAACAATCCCCGTACCGCTCTACCTCGGCCGCAACGATCGGCCGCGGCCCCACCAGGCTCATGCGCCCGCTTAAGACATTCCACACCTGCGGAAGCTCATCCAGGCTATATCGCCGCAGCCACAGCCCAATCGAGGTCACCCGCGGGTCTCTCCTCAGCTTGTGATTCTTCGTCCACTCCGCGCGCGCTGCCGGCGAAGCGGAAAGATGCTGCTCCAGCACCGCGGACGAGTTCACGCACATGGTCCGGAACTTCCACATGGAAAAAAAAGCGCCGTTGGTGCAGATACGCCGATGGGAAAAAAAGATGGGTCCCGGTGATGTCAGCCGAACGATCGCTCCGATCACGAGGATCAGGGGAAGCAGAACCGGCAAGGCCAGCACAATTAGAATCCAGTCCAGCATGCGTTTGATCACGCGATACCGGAAGAGCGATGCAGGGAGCGTGGCGGCATGGGGCGTTCTTGGCCGGCTCAGGCCTCGCGAACCGCCAAAGTCATATTCACTCTCTGAGGTCAGCGAGACATCCGACAGATGAGAAGGCGATTCGCTCGGCATCAAGTCAGGTCCCCTAGGCCGGAAAGAAGACTTGCATCCGGATGAGCATCGCAGCTACTGGTTTCGCTCAACCCTCTCCCGATCTCCCCCGTGGCCCCGATAAACCGTTTACATTGCAATCCGTTCACCGATCCTCTGTGCTCTGTCCCAGCCTCTTTGCGGACTACGCCAAACGTCGTTTCAAACCTGGAAGGTGAAGCACTTTGGGGAAGCGTTCTGTTGCCTGTCAAGAGTACAACGTGCAGTTGATTGGGGACAGTCTACTAAATCTAGGCGCGAAGGCCTCATCTCGTTTTCAATTCTTGAAACTTAGGCGTACTGAGAGCCGAATGAGGAATCTGCCCATGGAAGCCGCTCGTCTAACGTTCTGTTCCTCTTATCTCTTACGTCGGTTCTATAAAATGCTCGGATGCAGATTATCGGCACTTCGCTGCGCGACGTGAAATTGATGCAGCCCCTACTGTTCAGCGATGAGCGTGGATGGTTTGGGGAGGTGTTCCATTCGGAAAAATTTGTGGTGGGTGGGCTGCCGGGGCGGTTTGTACAGGACAACCAGTCGTTTTCACGCCATGGGGTGCTTCGCGGACTGCACTATCAGCTGGGAAAGCCGCAGGGGAAGCTGGTTCGCTGTCTCTCCGGGCATATCTGGGACGTCGCCGTTGATCTGCGGCGTGAGTCGCCGGATTTCGGGACGTGGGCCGGCTTTGACCTGAAGCCTTGCACGGAAGATGGGCAGATTCGTATGTTGTTCATTCCAGAAGGTTTTGCCCATGGATTTCTGGTACTTTCGGAGGCTGCGGAGGTGCTCTACAAGACGACTGACTTCTACCATCCCGCTGGGGAGCGATGTATCCGGTGGGATGATCCCACGCTGGCGATCTCCTGGCCGCTCGGCAGCTTACGAGTGGAACCGATGGTCAGCGCCAAGGATGCTCAGGGAGCAAGCTTCCTTAACGCTGAGCTTCCGTAAGCCATTCATTCTATTGATAGTAGCGGTGTTCTGGGTCGGCACAGCCCTGACACAGGATTGCACCATTCACCACGACTTCGCGGTCGTAGTTGATGCCTTCGCGGCAGATGGAGCAGACGATGCGGCCGGACTTGTATCCGGGCATCTCCCTGGCGTCCAAAGGGACTGTAACCCATTGTAGGGAAAAGAGTTCCGGGTCCTCCATCGCGCGGTAGGCGTGCATCTGTTGGGCGTTTTTCGGCTGGATTTCAGGGTAGAGCTCACGGGCGCGGTCTTTGGACGATTCCAGAGCGGCGATGCGGATGGCTTTGTTTTCAGCAAGATCCACAAAGGTGGCGGCCATCTTGCCCCAGTCGCGGAACTTGAGGGCGCGTTTGCCCAGGCGGCAGCCGGTGACGACGGCGATGGCATCGGTGGCGCAACGGTCGATCTCAACGAAGGTGACGAGGCGTTTGCGGTCTACGCCGCGCGGATCGTCGATTCCAAGGCGTTTAAGGCCCAGCATCGCCATGCGGACGCCGAGGATCTGGCCGGCGCAGAGGTGGCCGTGGGCGATCTCGGCTTGGCGAAGCAGTTCGTCGAAGGAGTCCATCCATCCATGGTATCGCTGCCGCCAGAGCGTGGACAGAACGTGGATGGATGCATGGCTCACGTGGTCTCCCTACCACGCACCGCTATGGTGGAGACCGCGATTGGCGCGGCTTCTGCGTCTTTCCCCATGATTTTTCTTATGGCGGATCGCAAACCTTGCGTTTGGCCCTTTGCGTGCGTTTTTGCATGAGCACTTTTCCAGCGCGCCGCCCGCCTGCGCTGGTACGAGCGACGGGAAGGAGATGGAGCAAGAGCAAACCTTGCCGTTTGTCGCCGAGGTAACGGATGATTCTGCGCTGCTGCGTTTTTTGATGATCCGCGCTTGTCCTGTGGCTCTCTTGTCGTCGCCGGCGTCATCAACCCATGAAATTCGCACGAAACGGCACAACTCCATTGCTCGCGGCGGCAACCTAACACGTGACGAAAGGCTGCAGGTACCGATCCGTAGGTCTTTATCGTCCACCTGGAAAAGTTCGCAACGCAACCCCTGACGCGATGCAGCACTCGCCGGCCGGGCACGCCCCCTTACATTCACTCGGAGCTTCGCTTATGACCAAAGACCTTACGACCTTGATCTGTCTCTTTCATCATCCCGATCAGGCGCAGGCCGCGCTTGAGGACGTCCTCGAAGCCGGCATTCCTGAAGCGAACGTCACCCTGGTTGGAGGACCGGGCTCAAGCATCACCGCTTCGCGGTCCTCACTGATGGAACTCAATGTTCCCGAGAAGGATCTCAATCATCTTCTGGACGGTTTGAAAGACGGCGGCATGGTGCTCAGCGTCTCTGCCATCTCCGAGCACGCCGACAAGGTAGAGTCCATCTTCGGCAAGCATAAGGCCGCGAAGATCGACGAGACGCTCGTCGATGACGATATGAGCGCAGCGGCACTTCCAGTTGCCGCTGCTGCCCTTCCCGTTGCGACGGAGACTGAAGCCGATCGAACCATTCCGATCGTGGAAGAGGAACTTTTGGTTGGCAAGCGTGAGGTGGACGCAGGGGGCGTGCGGGTTTACCGCCGCGTGGTCGAGATCCCGGTCGATGCGGCCATTACGCTCCGGGAGGAGCACGTCAGCGTCGAGCGCCGCCCGGTGGACCGCGCCGTGACGGACGCCGATCTCGCACTCCAGGGCGAACGCACCATGGAACTGACGGAGACGGCCGAAGAGGCTGTCGTCGGCAAGTCCGCTCGAGTCGTTGAAGAGGTTCTCGTCGGCAAGGAGAGCTCCCAGCATACCGAGCATATTCACGATACGGTTCGCCACACAGAAGTGGAGTTGGAAGAGATTGCGCCTGTTTCAAGCGGCAACAACCAAACCTTCTAACGTTCCACGCTTCGCGCCGCAAAAAACTCTTTTAGGAGATCCACCATGGCTGAACACGTAAAAGTCTACGAAGAAGGCACTAAGAAAGGCCTGCCCATCTGGGCCTGGCTTCTGCCCTTGCTGCTGCTCCTTGCGCTGCTCGCATATTTTCTGACCCGCAACCACAACCCCGCTCCTGCCTCTGACGCCAAGTCCGTAGCCGCGGCTCCGGCGACTGTGCCCGCGGCGTTCCCGGACCTGGGCACTGTACACTTCGATACCGATCAGGCGACGCTTACCCCTGAAGGCCAGGCTACGCTCGATAAGGCCGCCGCCGCGATGAGCGCCAACCCTTCGGCTCACCTGCGCCTTGAAGGCTACACCGACAGCACCGGCAACGATCCGCACAATGAGAGCTTGTCCCAGCGCCGCGCGATGACGGTCGCGAACTACCTCAAGGCCAAGGGGATCGATGGGAAACGCCTGACGGGCGACGGTTTTGCTGCCGCCAACCCAGTCAGCACCAACGCTACGGAGGCCGGAAAGGCCGACAACCGCCGCGTGGAGCTCTTCTCCCAGCAGTAACCTGCGCTTGTACGCGGTCACAGCGGGGATTATCCCGGACCGCATTCGCTCACGCACGACTGATACCCCAGCACACCCACCGGAGAAACATCATGGCAAAGACAGTCGTAGGACTCTTCAACACCATCGCCCAAGCCGAAAGCGTCAAGTCGCATCTTACCTCGCAAGCGGGCTACGAAGCCTCCAGCATCCACATCGTTGCCAACGAGACCGCCCAGGACGCCTCCTCTCTTTCAGAAGGCACGAGCACGGCGAACAGCCCTGTTGGCGATAAGATCGCCCGCTTCTTCTCCTCGCTCACCGGCGGCGGCAACGACCAGCAGCACTATGCCTCAGGCGTCAACCAGGGCGGCGCGTTGCTCGCCGTAAGCGTTCCCGATGACGAAGCGGAAGAGGTGGCCAGCCTGCTGAAGCAGCATGGCGCCCGTGATATCGACGGAAACGAAGAGGCAGCCACGGCTGGAACCCCGGTGTACGGCGGCGCCAACAGCACGGCCATCGCTACGGGACAAACAGCCATTCCGATTGTGGAAGAGGAGCTCGTGGTCGGCAAGCGTGAGGTGGATCGGGGCGGCGTGCGCATCTACTCGCACGTGGTTGAGCGGCCGGTCGAGGCAGACGTTACCCTGCGCGACGAGTTCATCAACGTCGAGCGCCGCTTTGTCGACCGTCCGGCCACCGCGGCGGACTTCGCGGCCGGAACCGGCAGCGTGATCGAGCTAAACGCGACCGGCGAAGAGGCCGTGGTCGGCAAGACCAGCCGCGTCGTCGAAGAGGTCCTCGTGGGCAAACAGTCCAGCCAGCGTACCGAGGAGATCCACGACAGCGTTCGCAAGACCCAGGTCGAGGTCGAGGAGATTCCCGGCGAGACCGTCAGCACGGGTTACGCGACAGATCGTTCTTAACCTCAACTCGCATAGTCCTTTAATTCCCCTCTTGGCCGGGACGATGCTGGTCCCGGCCAACGTCTTAGAACAGGAACTTTAGAACAGGAAACAGCATGGACGCGCAGTCTCCCAACATCCTCACCGCTTCCGGGACGCTCGACGTCACGCGCGCGTTCACGGAGATTCATCTTGCCGATGGGCGCATCCTTCGCCTCGATACCCCCACGCTCACGGCAGAGCCGGTGAACGCTCCGCCCACCCGCTCGGCAGACGCCGTGGAGCTTACCGAGACCACGCTCATCCCGCTGGTTGAGGAGCGCCTGACGGTCGACAAGCGCGTGGTCGAGACAGGGAAAGTACGGCTGCATAAGACGATCCAGGAATACTCTGAAAGCCTCAACGAGTCTCTGGACATGCACACTTACGATATTGAGCGGGTGCTTCTCAATCAGCCGATCGATGCTGTGCCTGCGGTCCGGCACGAAGAGGAAACGACCATCTATCCGCTTGTTGAAGAGCAACTGGTCCTTACCAAACAGTTGATCCTCAAGGAGGAGATTCGCGTGACGCGCCGTCACGCCGTGCGCCAGGACACCCAGGTGGTGACTCTTCGCCGCGAGCACCTGACTGTGGAGCGCGAACCGCTTCGTTGAGTCTCCATGCTCTGGAACGGGGCATCATTACGCAAAATGCCTCCTTTTGCGTTGAGTGCCGCTGCAGGAGGTAAGTTCATAGCGGATCTTCGCCATCGCCGTCTTCAATGAGGCTGCTGGTGCCGATGAGATTGAAGGTCATGGGCTCGCCGCCGGTGGGTTTCAAGGTGACGCGCAAGGGGAGGCGCTGCCAAACGGCGGGTTGGCAGACAGGAATGAAGTGGTTGGGCTGGGGCCAGGGCCCAAGTTGTTTGCTGACGGCGGGGCGGCGGGCTCCAAGCTGCATGACAACGGCGAAGAGGCCTCCCTTTGCGGTTTGGCTTGAGCTTTGGGAGGGGCCGCAGTAGGCCGTGTAGTCGCGGTACCAGACGGCGTTGGAGAGCTCGGGGTCAAAGTCGGGCAGGTGGAGGGCGGTGATATGGCCGGTGACACGGTCGACGAGCAGCCAGGGGCCGGGCTGCCAAGTCCAGCGTGGCTCGCGATCGGTGGGAAGAGCGTCGTTGAGGTGCAGGGCGCGGCGAATGGTAAAGGAGCGATCAGTGACCTCGTGGAGATCGCCGGTGGTC
>CAXTRZ010000054.1:0-5960 GCA_964246715.1 uncultured Acidobacteriaceae bacterium
TCCCCATCGTGATCCCGTCTGAGATGGTGACGGTGTTGAACTCCATGGGCGTCCCGCCCGCCTCCCGAATTCCCGGCTTCCCCGCCGCCGCGCCCTCCCGCAGGTGGAAGTTGCAAGGCCCAATCTCCGTCCACGTATTGGCCACGCCGATGATGGGCTTATGCAGATCCTCCTTGCTGACCCCCACCCCCCGCAGGTACGACCGTGCCGCCGCCCGTGAAGGCCCTTCGGTTAATGGAATCGAATATCTCTTCGGATTGATCTCGTGACTCATTCGTCCCTCAAACTCTCTTTCGCTACTGGCGTGGCGAAGACCAGAACTCAGCATCATGCTGAGCCTCATAACTGTTCAGGTCCGCCTCATGCCGCAGAGTCAGCCCGATGTCATCCAGCCCATTCAGCAGACAGTACTTGCGGAATGGATCGATCTCAAAGGTCGCGCTGAAGCCGGCATCATCCGTGACCGTCTGTGCCTCCAGGTTGACCGTGATTGTATGCCTTGGATTCGTTTGGCTACGATGCGTCAGCCTATTCACATCCTCCTCAGACAGCCGCACCAGAATCATGCCGTTCTTCCCCGCATTGGAGAAGAAGATATCCGCAAAACTCGGCGCGATCACAGCCAAAAAGCCAAAGTCCGTCAGGGCCCAGGCCGCATGCTCGCGCGAGCTTCCACACCCAAAGTTCTTGCCCGCAATCAAGATCTTTGCCCCCGCATAAGCAGCATCGTTCAGGGGGAACCCCGTATCTGGCTCGCCAGTCTTCGGACCCTCCTGGATGCGACGCCAGTCATAGAAGAGGAACTCACCATATCCTGTCCGCTCAATGCGCTTGAGAAACTGTTTCGGGATGATTTGATCCGTATCAATGTTCGAGATATCGAGCGGAACTGCAGTGGACTGAAGCACATTAATAGGCTGCATTACCGCGCACCTCCGTCATCCTTGAACTGCCAGCCGCGCACATCCGTGAGGTGTCCCGTGATTGCCGCAGCCGCAGCCATTACAGGACTCACCAGGTGCGTCCGACCTCCACGTCCTTGCCGCCCCTCAAAGTTACGGTTACTCGTTGACGCACACCGCTCACCCGGCGAGAGGATATCTGGGTTCATCCCTAGACACATGCTGCAGCCCGGTTCGCGCCAGTCGAATCCGGCCTGCTGAAACACCGCATCCAGACCCTCCTTCTCAGCCTGCGCCTTTACCGACTGTGAACCGGGAACCACCATGGCCTTAACAGTCGTTGCCACGTGATACCCCTTTACCAATGCGGCTGCAGCTCGCAGGTCTTCAATGCGTGCGTTTGTACAAGAGCCGATAAAGACGCGATCAATTGCAATCTCTTGTATCGGAGTACCCGGTTTCAGGTCCATATACTCAAGTGCCCGCTCGAAGCTTCTCTGATCCGCCTCGCTTGCGGAAGAATCGGGCATCGGCACGGTGGAATCAATGCCAGTCACCATGCCTGGGCTTGTCCCCCAACTTACAGTCGGTGTCAGCGTCGCAGCATCGATGAGCAACTCGCGATCAAACGTAGCGCCCTCATCCGTCGCCAACGCGGACCAGTGTGCAACCGCCTCGTCCCACTTCACGTGGGCCGGGCTGAACCGTCTCCCCATGAGATAGAAATACGTGACCGGATCTGGAGCAATCATTCCAGCCCTCGCCCCGGCTTCAATGCTCATATTACAGATCGTCATCCTGCCCTCCATCGAGAGCGCCCGGATGGCAGAACCCGCATATTCGACCACATAGCCCGTGGCCCCAGCCGTTCCGATCTCCCCTATGATATGAAGAACAATATCCTTTGCAGTAACGCCTATAGGTAGTTCTCCTTCAACCGAAATGCGAAAGGTCTTCGGCTTGTCCTGAGGTAGCGTTTGCGTTGCCATCACATGCTCCACCTCGCTGGTACCGATACCGAAGGCCAGCGCCCCAAAAGCTCCATGGGTACTCGTGTGCGAGTCTCCGCAGACGATGGTCATACCGGGCTTGGTTAGCCCAAGTTCGGGCCCGATGATGTGCACAATGCCTTGCTCTGGCGCCTGCACATCGTAGAGTTCCACACCGAACTCCGAGCAGTTCTTCCGCAGCGCCTCAATCTGTCGTGAACTGATCGGATCTACGATATGTAACCGATCTTGTACAGAAGATGTCGGGACATTGTGGTCGATTGTCGCTACCGTCCGGTCCGGCCGTCGCAGCTTACGCCCCGCCATGCGCAAACCATCGAAAGCCTGCGGGCTGGTCACCTCATGCACTAAATGCAGGTCAATGTAGAGCAGGGACGGCTCATTTGCCGGAGCCGCAACCAGATGCTGCTGCCAGACCTTTTCAAACAAAGTAAGCGGTGTTGTCATAGCGATGCCCCAAGCTCCTTCGGTACTGCAATCTGGTGCGGTGTTCCATCCGGATCGACCAGAATCGCCGCCGTAATCTTCTCTACAAGACCTAATCCTGGCAATGGCTCAACCATCCACCGTGTCAACGACCGTCGTAACGGCGAAGGGAGGGAACCATCTTGTGTCGTCACGTTGAGCGCTCGGTCCGGGAAGATCCAAAGCGTGTACTCGGCATCAGGCTCAGCGGTGGTCTTACTGTCGCGAATCCAGTCGATTGCAGCAAAGACAACGAGCGGGTGCACCTCATTCAAGTCCACGAACAGCAGTCCTCGCGACGAGCGGAAATGAAAGACGGAACCAGTGACTGTGATATAGCGGTTCTCGTCTGCGATGACCTTTCCCGGCACCGCGAGAAAGTCATAGGCCGTCTGAGCCAGTGTCTTACGCTGCCCATCCTTCTGCGGCCCCCAAAAAGATTGCGGGGCAATCAAGTACTCGGAAAGAAATGGCAGAAAATGCGGATCACGGATCAGATCGTTCTCTCGCCCTTCGGCGGGTGGTGGTGAATATTGCCAAAGCCATTCGGCATCGCCACGCTGCTGTTTACCGCCTTTGGCGCGACCGTCTTTCTTAGCTGGGATAGGAGGCTCGCCCAGTAACTGACCCGCGGCATTTGCGCTATAACCGTAGCCAACCATGAAGGCCAACGCCCAAGGGAGGAACCTCGATTTGTACCTTGTCTTAGCCATTACAATCCTGCGTAGTAGTCACGTTTCCGTTGACGATCGATAGCTCTTTGCTTGCTGCCTGCCAGATACACCGTAAGATTGCCCACAAGTAGGAAGACTATGGCCGCGATGAGTACAACGCTCACCCTCAACCCTCGCACCAACTGGATTGCGCTTGCAGTGAATACTGCTGCATTGACCAGAAGATACTGCGTTCTGTGTCGAATCGTCATTGTGCCTCACACGGTGTGTCTCGCCTGACTCCGATCTAGTGATTCGGTTAATGCTTGGTGTACCAGACGGCCCATTTCGCTTGTTGAGACAACAGCATGAACCGGCTCGCCGCCTCGCACCAGATCCGCCGTGCGATGCCCTGTGGTCAACACCCTCTGTACAGCCTCTTCTATCGCTATAGCCTCAGCCTCAAGCTTTGCCGAATGGCGAAGCACCATCGCGGCGGTAAGAATAGCGCCAAGGGGGTTTGCTTTGCCGGTACCAGCAATATCCGGTGCGGAGCCGTGCACGGGTTCGTAGAGATTGACAGCCCCGCCAATCGTCGCCGAAGGTAGCATGCCCAGCGAACCGGTAATCACAGCCGCTTCGTCGGACAGAATGTCGCCAAACAGGTTTTCCGTTAACACGACGTCGAAGCTGCGGGGCATGTTCATCAGGTGCATCGCCATGGAGTCCACCAACTGGTGCTCCAGCGTCACGCCGGGAAATTCTTTCGCAACTTCAGTCACCGCGGCGCGCCAAAGCTGCGAAACCTCCAGCACGTTTGCTTTGTCGACGCTCGTAACCTTCTTCTTACGCTTTCTTGCCAATTCAAATGCAACTCGCGCTACTCGCATCACCTCATCTCGCGTGTAGCGCATCGTGTTGATAGCCTCGTGTGATTCGCGATTCCACCATCGCGGAGCGCCGAAGTACAAGCCTCCCAGCAGTTCGCGTACGAACAGGATGTCGACTCCATCTGTAATCTCAGCCCGCAACGGAGAGTTCCCAGCGAGCGCCGGATACGCTATGGATGGCCGCAAGTTCGCGAATCCTCCAAGTGCCTGACGGATATGCAGCAATCCAGCTTCGGGCCGCTTCTCCGGAGAAAGCGATGCAAACCTGTTGTCTCCCACGGCGCCCAGCAGCACTGCACCCGAGTCAAGGGCAATCTCCAGTGTCGCGGGGGGAAGAGGCGTTCCCTTCTCCGAGATTGCTACACCCCCAATCAGCCCCGGCACGAAGATGAACTCGTGGCCACCAAACTCGCCCACGGCACGAAGAATCTTTACCGCCTCGTCCGTCACTTCAGGCCCGATCCCATCCCCGGCCAGCACTGCAATCTTCAGTTGCATCTTGTCCCTTCACCTGTAACTTGCCGGATTACAAAATCAACATCTATTGGCTTGATCCGGCCGCGACCTTCTCAGTTTGCAGAAGGCCAAACAGATCTTGGTCATAGATCGACTTCTTTCGGTCCGCAAGCGCCGTAAACCGTTGATACACCTCATCCAGTTGGGTCCGCGTCAGTCTCGCGCCAAGTTCCGCCAGGCGCTGTTCCAGAACGCGGCGTCCGGAATGCTTTCCCAGCACCAGGTTCGTCGCAGTAACCCCTACACTCTCGGGAGTCATGATCTCGTAAGTCAAAGGGTTTGCCAGAATGCCATGCTGATGAATTCCGGATTCATGGGCAAACGCATTGGCGCCCACCACCGCTTTATTCGGCGAGCAGCCAAAGCTAATGAACTCCTCCAGCAGCTTGCTCGTTGGGTAAAGCTGCTTCATGTTGATGTGGTTTGCATAAGGAAACTTGTCGCGTCGTATGGCGAGCGCTGCGGCGATCTCTTCCAGAGCCGCGTTGCCTGCCCGCTCGCCAATCCCATTGATGGTGCATTCCACCTGCCGCGCACCACCTTCAACTCCAGCCAGCGAGTTCGCCACGGCCATGCCAAGATCGTCATGGCAGTGGGTTGAAAATACTATCTCGTCTGTCACCGAAATCTCGTCCTTCATTCGCACGAACAATGCCTTGTACTCGTCCGGCGTGGTGTACCCCACCGTATCCGGCAGGTTAATGGTCTTTGCCCCTGCCTCTACAGCCACGGTGATCAGTTTCAGAAGGAATCCAGGATCAGATCTCGTCGCATCTTCGGCGGAGAACTCCACATCGTCCGTGTACTGCAGCGACATCGCGACGGACTCTGCTGCCTGCTCAAGCGCCTGATCCCGTGTGATCCGCAACTTTGCCTCGAGATGAAGATCCGAACTGGCCAAGAACACATGGATGCGGTTCTTTGGAGCTGTTTCAATCGATCGTGCGGCCGCTTCGATATCTTCACGTTTGCATCGGGCAAGTGACGCAATCCGCGGGCCGCGAACCTCCCGCCCAATCGCTCGGATCGACTCAAGATCACCCTTGGAAGCGATTGCGAACCCGGCCTCGAGAACGTCAACGCCCAGTGCTGCTAGTTGGTGTGCCATTTGCAGCTTTTCATCATGATGCATGGTGCAGCCGGGACTTTGCTCTCCGTCGCGAAGGGTCGTATCAAAGAAGATGATGGATTCGTTTGGTCTTTGCATTCTGCTTCCTAGTCACAGTTGCTATTCTGTCACAGCATAATCCCTTCTTATGCAGAGTTCAGCCACTATCATTCCTTCTAATTGCGCTATTGGAGCCGGCCATAAGACTTAGCGCGTGGCGTGTCCCAGCATAGCAAACCTCCGTCAACTCTCCGGCCGGCACTCTCACGTTCTCTCAGGAGCCGCATCATGGACCTCTTTCAATTGGAAACCTTCCTCGCTGTGGCGGAAGAGCGCAGCTTCTCCCGTGCCGCCACCCGCTTGCATCGAACCCAGCCCGCGGTCAGCCAGACCATTGCGAAACTCGAAGCAGAACG
>CAXTRZ010000054.1:5970-11956 GCA_964246715.1 uncultured Acidobacteriaceae bacterium
AGGTACTTCTTGATCGCTCCTCGCGGGACGGCACGCTTACTGATGCCGGCGATGTTCTGCGCGAGTACGCACTCAAGCTCCTGAATCTGCGGCGTGAGGCGGCTGGAGCGCTCTCCGAACTGCGGGAGCTTCACCGCGGTCGCCTCAACCTGGCAGCCAACGAGTATACGTCCCTCTTTTTACTCCCTATCCTCGACGAATATCGGCGTCAAAACCCTCACATCAAGGTCGCCGTACAACGCTCACTGGCTAGCCGCATTTCGGACGAGGTCCTCAACCACTCCGTCGAGATCGGCGTTCTCTCCTTCAAACCGGATGACGCTCAGGTTCATTCCGTCATGGTTTATAGGGATGAACTTGCTTTAGTCGTCAATCCCGGCCATTCTATGGCGCAAACTGGAGAAGTCTCCATTCGCCAGCTTGGTGCCGAGAACTTCATCGCCCACAACGTCGCTTCACCTCAGAGGCAGAAGGTCATTGAAATCTTTCGTCGCCACAAGACGCCGTTGCAGATGGGAGTCGAGCTGCCCTCGCTTGAGGCTATTAAACGTTTTGTGGAGATGGGCAACGGTGTCGCGCTGGTGCCAATGCTAACCGTGCAACATGAACTGGCAGCGGGTACTCTTGTCCGGGTTTGGGCCAAGGAGCTGCAGGTCGAACGCAGGCTGCGGCTGGTCTACCGTCGTCAGGCCAGTCTTTCGCATGCGGCTGTCGCCTTTCTTAACATCGTTGAGGCGTATGCCGCTGCTCATAGCGATCCTTACATGTACAAAATTTCATAGTCGAATCACGGCGTCCGTCGGCAAATAGGCTCCTATGAATGCTGTCACGGCGGAAACATTTTCTGCGGACTAGCGTCTGTACCGGGTAGATGCGCCAAGCGACCTGGATATCAGTGGCCGCTGGAGTAGAAAGCGAGAGAAGACGATGAGGATGTTCCGTGGAATCTCCGGTACGGCCGGAATGCGCGCAGGTCTGCTGATGTTTTGTACGGCCGCGGTGATCGCGGCACCTTCTGTCCTGAAGGCGCAAACTCCGGACGCTCCCCCGGTAGGCCAGCAAGGACCGCCTCCTGGAGGCCCCGGTCGCGGCGGTCCTCGCATGGAAGAGCGCCAGATTGAGATGCTCACCAAGCATCTCAATCTCACGCCGGATCAGGTCACTAAGCTCAAGTCGATTGACGACGATACCCGCACTCAGATGATGGCTCTCCGTGACGATACCGCCACTCCGCGTGAGCAGAAGCGTCCGAAGATGGAGGCCATCCACAAGGATCAGCAGGCCAAGATCAAGGCCATCCTGACTGACGAGCAGAAGACAAAATATGATGCGATGGAGGCCAAAATGCGCGAGCGCCGTGAGGAGCATCGCGAAGAAGGTGGACCTCCGCCGCCTCCGCCGTCTTCCCAGTTCTAACTCATTCGTTCCATTGAGATGCTGGACAAAGCCGCATCGCCGCCGCAGCCGTTGTCAGACTGCAGCTGTCGATGCGGCTTCCTAGTGCACCGGCCTTGAGAAGTGAAGCGACCCGTTTTTGCTACCGGCGACCCAGGCGGCGAGTCCAACGGGTACAATTGCTAGAAGCGAAGAGATTCCCTGTGGACCCGTGCGATGTGGGTTCCCGGATGTCGTCGCCCGACTTCGAGAGGGTTTGAGAAAGAATGAAGAAGACGATTTTGTTGGGCGCACTGATGGTCTCATCTGTCGCCGCGTATGCGCAGGAGAGCCGGCAGGACGTCAGCATCAGCGCCTATGGCCTGATTACCCCGATTGTTCACGGAAACTCCGTGATCATCACCCCCAGCAAGACGGGCGGTATCTTGTTGAGCTATCGCTACTTACTGACCCCGCACAGCGCGCTTGAACTGAACTACTCCTTTGCCCAGTACACGAACTACTTCCAGTACCAAGGCAACCAGACGTTCAATCCCATTCACACGCGCCAGCAGGAGCTGACCGGCGCCTACGTGTTTGGGTTGACGTTCAAGAACTACAATCCGTTTGTGGAGGCTGGTGTGGGCGCGCTGATCTTCACGCCGATCCGCGACAACGGGACGACTCGGCTCGACGCGGCGCAAAACACCAATATTGGCGGGCTTTTTGGGGCTGGATTGGCGTATGAGATCAGTCCGAGCTTCGATATACGGGCGGAGTACCGGGGCATGTTCGTGAAGGCACCCAGCTTCATCACGGACTTCAAGAGCGGGCGCTACGAGGTTGTGAGCATGCCCTCGATCGGCGTCGCTTACCACTTCTAAATCAACAACATCGCATACTGAAGCCTCTCCGAATGGAGAGGCTTTGTGCTTTGCGGCCTTTCTTCATGCGGCGCGGCTATGGTGAATGCGTGGCAAATTGCGGCGAAGTGCATGGCTAACGTTGGTAAAGTGCAACCACCGTGCGTGGTGGAGCCCGCGATTGGCGCGGGTTTCACCATAAAGTGTGGTATTTTCTTTGTGGTGGTGGCGGGTCCGTTTGGCCCTTCACGTGCAGTATTGAGGCGGGCACTTTCCGGGATATCGGGCGTTGCTTCATTTGGTATAGAAAACGAACAAGCCCGGCATGGGAGCCGGGCTTGTTCGTTTTTACAGCCCACATCCGGTTAGAAACGAAGGCCAACCTTGATGGGAATGTACTGCGAGCGGTTGCTGTTAGCCGGGTAGTAGTTGCTGCCGGTGTACGCGGCCAAGGTAGCGGTTGGGGTGTTGACGGTGACTCCGGCGCGCTGCGAGTTGTCGACGAAGACATAGCGGCCCTCGACGTAGAAGCGCTCGCTGGCGAATCGGGAGGGCGTGAAGGTCAGACCAAGACCCCCATTAAAGCCAGGAGCGTTTGAGGTGTAGTGATCGACATTCTCGTTGACCAGGTACTGGTAGAAACAGTAGTAGTCCGCGCAGGCGGTCTGCGGCAGGGTGAAGTTGGTGACCTTATGGTAGAAGCCCACACCGACGACGGCGTAAGCGCCAAGGCCTTCACTGGAGTAAAAGTTGAAGACGGGATCAAGGCTGAAGGACCAGATGTGGCTGTTGCCGTCAAGTCCCTGGCCGGTAGCGCCGAAGTAGAGGTTGCTCTGGTTGTTGATGGTGCTGGACTGCAGACCGAAGTGGTCATAGTCAAACTGTGCCAGAACACCATAGTGCTTGTTGAAGTTGCGGCCGCCGCCCACCTGGAGGCCATAGCTGGCGGTGTCATACTTGTGCAGGTTGCCGACGGGGATGCCGCCGAGGCCGACGCCGGCGATGAAGGCGTACTTGGGAGATCCGTCGGCGTTGTGGTTGGAATCGTTGTAGCGCGGACGGCCGTAGCGACGGCGCGGAGGAGGCTGGAGATCTTCCAGACCCTTGAAGTCCAGCGTGGCAGACTCTGTGCCAGCGAGCGGCGTTGAGCTGGAGCTGTAGGAAACGTCATCGGAGAACTGGAGACTGGAGAGATCGACCTTGTTGAGATCCAACCGGTAGCTGGGTGCGGCGAGTTGCGGCGTGCTGGAAGCCTGTGCGGCATCCTGCTGCTGGGCCTGCAGGCCAAGAGTGGAGGCGCAGGTAAAGAGCGCAACAGCCGCCATGCGGCGCACAAGGACTGATGGGCGAAGCGAGCTTGAATCAATAAGCATCTTTAAGGACTCCATGTACTAACTACTGCTAAGACGTTTGAACCCGAAAACGGGCTGCTTGTTTCGGTAGGACGCGGAAAAGGTGACCTGTGGCTACGAACCAGTCAGGCCAAGGCGCAACGGGGAAGAGACGGGAAGAACGGGGAAAGAACGAAGCATAACGTAACTAGGATCGGAACGATCAAGATGGGATAAAAGTCAGAAGGCCGGAGAGGCAAGGACAAGGGCGGAAGCAGTCTGTCCAGTTTTGAGTTTAGAGAGTTGCAGTTTCGAGGTAAGGGCAAGAACAAGGACAGGGCGAACGCAGGTTCTCTTTGGGAATGACAACCAAAAGGCAAAGCAAGAGCAATGGAAACTGCAGATGCAGGTTCCGTTGGGAGGTGATAAGCAAGAAAAACAAGGACAAGAACAAGCCCCATCCTGCCTTGTGGCAGAGATGGGGTTTTGTTCTGCTGAGAGTACGCGGCCAGGGCTTAGTGGATGTCGAACTGCTCCGGGTGAAGGCTGGGATCGCTCTTGACGAGGATGGTCTTGCCGCACATCTCTTCCATCTCCTGCAGCCACTTGGTGGAGGACTTGAGCTGCTTGACGACCTCCGGGTGGACGCGGAGCATGATGTCGCCGCGGTCCAGGTGCTTATGCATCTTGCGCATCTCAATGTAGATGTCATTGCAGACGGAGACGGGCGACTTGACCATGCCGGTACCCTGGCAGACGCCGCAGGTGGTGGAGAGCGTACGCTCGAGCGACTGCTTGACGCGCTTGCGAGTGATGGCCACGAGGCCGAAGTCGTTGAACTGAAGGACCTTTGACGGCGCGCGATCGGACTTCAACTCCTCTTCAAGCGCGGCCATGACGCGGTTGCGGTTCTTGCGCTCATCCATGTCGATGAAGTCGATGATGATGATGCCGCCGAGATCGCGCAGACGGATCTGACGGACGATCTCCGGGATGGCGTCGAGGTTGGTCTTCACGATGGTGTCTTCGAGCCGCGCGGTCTTGCCGACGAACTTTCCGGTGTTGATGTCGATGGCGACCAAGGCTTCTGTCTGATTAATAACAATGGAGCCGCCTGACTTGAGCCAGACCTTGGAGCGCAGCGCCTTGTTGATCTCCTCCGTGATGCCGAACTGCTCAAAGAGCGGCGTCTCCTTGGTGTACAGCTTGACGCGGCGGATGAGCGAGGGCTGGAAGCGCTGCAGGAAGCGCAGGACGCGCTCGTACTCGGATTCCGTATCAACCCAGATGGCGGAGAAGGTATCCGTGACCTGGTCGCGCAGGACGCGCTCGATGAGGTTGAGGTCGTGGTAGATGAGGGCAGGGGACTTGCTGGACTCGGAGCGGGTCTTGATGTCCGCCCAGAGATTGAGCAGAAAGCGCAGGTCGGAGCGAAGCTCTTCTTCACTGGCTCCGGCGGCGGCGGTGCGGACGATGAAGCCGCCGGTGGACTCGCCGCGCTCTGAGAGGAGGATCTCTTTCAGGCGGCGGCGCTCGGAGTCGGACTCGATCTTGCGGGAGACGCCGGTGTGGTGAACCGTGGGCATGAAGACCAGAAAGCGGCCAGGCAGGGCGATATGCGAGGTGATGCGGGCACCCTTTTTGGCGATGGGCTCCTTGGCGATCTGGCAGAGAAGCTCTTGACCGGGCTTGAGGAGGTCGGAGATGGCCGGGAGGTTGGTGCTCTGCATGGACTGGCGGGAGCCGCGGCCGCCACGGGTGTCTCGGGTGCGATCGCCGGAGCTGGAGGATGAGCTGCTTCGGTCGCGGTCGCCGCGGCCATCGGAACGGCCATCTCTGCGGCCGCGATCTCCGCGGCGGCTGTCCCGGCGTCCGCGGTCGTTGTCGTCATGGCGAGGCTCGCGGGATTCAGACATGGTCTCGCCAACGGGGGTTGGGATGGCTTCAAGGATTTCGGTCTCACCCCGGTCCTCATCGTCGCCGGACTCGAGCTCTTCAGGGGAGTCTTCTTCGGCGTAGTCGGACTCACCGGCGAAGGCGTCCTCTTCCAACTGGTCCTCTTCCAGGAAGTCGTCATCTTCTTCGTCGGCGTCCTCCTCGTCGAGGCTGGAGGGCTCGGTGCGGGTGATGTGGTCGATGGACATCTCGCGCAGCATGGTGCCGAGATCGGCGCCGCCTTCCAGGGTCTCCTGGAAGCTGTCCGGGTCGCGGAGGATCTCCTGATCTTCAAAGGCGGAGGCTTGAAGGGTGGGGATGAGGTCTTCGTCGTCCACGAGCTCTTCCTCTTCGAGGTGGCCGTCGCCGGGGGCGAAGGAGAGGGAGTCGGTGGGAGTGTGGTCGATGATGGCGGCTTCGTGCTGGATGGGGTCCGCAGGAGCCGCGGCGTCGATCTCAGGGACGGGGTGGAACTCGCTGAGC
>CAXTRZ010000055.1:0-11844 GCA_964246715.1 uncultured Acidobacteriaceae bacterium
CGGCATGTCCCGCCACCGCGATCGTGTGGATATGTTCTTCGGGGGCGATGAGTTTCGAGACTACAAAACGCTTGTCAGAACACTGAGCCGGGATCGGCGCAAAGACACGACGCTCGATTATCTGGCGCGCGCGGAAAGAGATGGTCAGCCAACTCGATTCTGGGATCGTCTGAAACGACTTCTCACCGGCAGGACCAAGGCTGCGGCCGAAGCCGCGCCACAGCGCGAGGAGCCAATTGTCGAGAAGGCTGCACTGATCGGCAATGGCCCCGACGCTGACACTGACACTGCTCGGACCGCTCCACCGCAGGAAAGGGTGAAACGACCCGCAGACGCGATGATCGACCGCCTCAAAGCCCGCAAGGCTGAACGTGATGCAGAGCTCCAAGAAGATGGCATCGAGAAGCTGCGAAGAATCCTTGCTCGATACCCGGACGGGAAACCTGATCCAAGTGCAGGTTACGCACCAAGCATCTAGAATCCGGTATGCCATTGCAGGTGGTGTACAATTTGCAGAGTTCTACCCGCATGAAAAGAGGTGCTCCACAGTGCCCACTCCGCCGACAGCGCCCGCCCGCAACGATAGGGCAGGCCTCAAGACCGTCGTGACGTTCGTCGACCCGGAGATAGCCAAGCTCCTCAAGGTCGCCGCCGCCGATTCCAACACCACCGTGCAGCGCATCACTGAGCAGGCCATTGTCACAGCCCTGCGCAAGTTCTTTGCGCGCGAAGAGAAACGCCTGATCGCCCTCGATGCCGCGATAAAGCGCACAGAGCAGCGACTGCAAAGCAACGAGCGTTCCGTAGTCGGGTAGCGTGTTCGGCCCTGCAAAGGAGGGCTATGCTTCCAGAGAGGTTGAGGATTCTTATCGCAGAGCGAAAGGAACGCTACCGGCCCGTCGAGCGTCTCGCGACGCGGCTTGGCCTTACGGACCCAGATAAGCCGACAGAGCTACGCTACGACACACCAGACACTTTGCCCGTAACTCCCGATGGTAGGAAGCCGATCGTCACAGGCCCGAAGGGCCCCGCCGGCCCGTCATTCTGATGTTGCTTTCTCAAGCATCACGGCCGTGTTCCGAATATCCTCTGGCAACCAGTCGGGCAGCGGTGGTCTGGAGAAGACCAGCAAGGTAACCAGTACGAAAACCGCCGCTGCTGCGATCATCTCGCCCGGAATTCGCGGCCTCGCCCTGCGCCAGCGTTCTGGGGCGCGCTGCGGGCGCGGCCTGAAGCGAGTGGGATGAGCGATCTCCTCCGCGATCACCTGCTTGATTGCCGCTTGCACGTCTAACATAGCGGTTGCCGGCGGACACTCAAACAGCTCAGTGCCGGGATTGCGGTATCGCCCCAACCGCTGATGTGCCAGCCATTCGACGCGGCGCGGTTCTTTCACGCGCCATGCTGCAAAAGCCGTGAACGGATGGATCGTCCGGTATTGCCTTTGCAGTTCGCTCATCCGCTCGGGCACCGATCGCAACGTGAAGCCAACTTTGCAATCAGCGGGGAAGCTTCGGGTCACGGCGATGTATACCCAGCCGATTGTCACTCCATGATTTCCGAGACAGCGACTGCGCCGCTGGTGGCCTCGCTCATGCGCTTCGCCGTGTCGTAGTCCACCCGCTTGCCGTTCAAGTGCCGATAGACACCGTCCTTTGGCAGACCTTTCTCCTTCGCCCAGGAGCGGGGAGTCTTTCCGATTTCCTCTAGATGCTTGGCAAGCTTCATGCCCGAGACCTATATCCTCCTGGCCGGTTTCGCGCAACTGCGACGTTGTTTTTCCTTTGTCGCTTGACTGCGACACCGGAGTTGGTAAGGTGCGAGCGACCTACCCGGCAAGAGGCCGCATGACCAAGAAACCAAAGAAAACTGAATCACAACTGCTAAGGCTGGTGCTGCACACCAAGGGGCAGCGCGACCGTCTCGTTACGGCGAACAGGAGCCAGGTCGAGACCATCTTCGCCCTGAGCGCCGCCCTTCGCGAGGTGCACGCTATTCTCCGCTCCAAGTCCAGCGGCCACACAGATGCCGAGCGAGTGGAGATGGCGAGCAGGCACATCGTCGCCGTGACGGAACGATTTGCGAATTTCATGCCCTCTCTGGGAGAGGGGCCAAATTCAACGATCGTTCGCTCACCCGTTTCACCGTCGAAGTGATGTCTCCAGAACCGAAGTATCGCGGATGACCCGCTGGATCGAAATCGGTTCAGCGCGCCTGGCTCTGGGAGACTGTCGCGATGTTCTGCCGACCATCAGCGGTGCCAAGTGTCTTGTCACCGACCCACCCTACCGCGTGACCTCGGGCGGAAACACGAAGCCTGGCTTCGGCGGATGGATGGCGAACGACTACGACAACAGCGGCAGCATTGTTGCCTGCGACCTCAACTGGGACGACTGGCTACCGTTGATCCCAGCTGCGCTGAATGAGCGGGCCCACGCTTACATCTTCTCCAACGATCGCAATCTGCCCGAAGCATGGCGAGCTGCGGAAGCCGCTGGACTGGCCTTTCACAGGCTCCTGGTCTGGAACAAGCGGGCTGCGATGCCGAACAGATGGTGGATGCAGTGCTGCGAGTTCGTCCTTTTCATGCGCCAAGGCAACGCATTTCCGGTGGCGGATTGCGGCGCCATGGCTCTGCAGACGGTTCAGCAGAAGGACGACTCAACTCACCCGACTGAAAAGCCTGTCTCTCTGTTGGAACTCTACATCTCCCAATCGAGCAGTCCTGGAGACATAGTTCTTGATCCGTTCATGGGCAGCGGTAGTACCGGTTGCGCGGCAGTCAGAACCGGCCGTCAGTTTGTCGGCGTCGAGATCGAAGAGAGATGGTTCGACGTGGCCTGCAAGCGGATCGCGGCGGCCGCACGTCAACAATCCCTTTTCAACAGCTAAACCAAGTTAGAAAGCACCAACATGGCCGGATCAGTCAACAAAGTCATTCTCGTAGGGCATCTCGGCAAAGACCCGGAAGTGCGGTCTATGCAAAACGGCGGCCGTGTCTGCAATTTCTCGGTTGCTACATCCGAGAGTTGGAAAGACAAGGCCAGCGGAGAGCGCAAGGAGCGCACAGAGTGGCATCGAATCACGATCTGGAATGACGGCTTAGTTGGCGTCGCGGAAAAGTATTTGCGGAAGGGCTCGAAGGTATACATCGAAGGTCAGCTAGAAACCCGCAAATGGACGGACAAGGACGGCCAGGAGAAGTACACCACCGAGGTCGTGCTGAAGGCCTTTCGCGGCGAACTACAACTGCTCGATAGCCGGAAGCACGGAGAAGCAGGCGCCGCCGACCAGTACGGCTCACAGACTTCCGTATCGTCGTCCCACGGATCGGGTGCTCCGAACTCCGCTCCCCTCGACGACGAGATCCCGTTCTGATGGCTTGTCACGCAACTGCATCGTCGAGACTCATCCTGATTTACAGTTGGCTCGATGGGAACCGCCAAACCAAGGAAGGGTTTGCTAAGCACGGTCGTGGATGCGGTCCGGAGCTGGCACATGCAGGGTAGCTCTGCCGACTCGGTTCCCGGACCGACCGCCGCCGTCCCATCCAGCCCTGTTGCGACTGAGACCCCACGTCCGGCAAGGAAGGCAGCGGCTAAGCCAGAGTCGCGCGCCTCCGCGAAGGCGACTGTGCCGCCGGACCCAGAGCTTACGGCTGACCAGGCTGCCGCACTGAAGCTGATCGAGGACGCCTACAGGCCTGGCGATCTGTTTCTGCTTACCGGTCACGCCGGCTCAGGCAAGACGTACCTGATGCAGCGGCTCACGAAGAACATGCTGAAGCAGCGCCGGTCGATCGTTCTAACGGCACCCACTCACAAGGCGGTCGCCGTTCTGGCGCGAAAGTTGGCAGACGCAGGAATCAATGGGGTCTCATGCCGAACCACGCACAGCCTCCTCGGCCTCAGGCCCAAGCCGAAGGCAGACCGGCTCATGTTCGAGCGAGACAGGAACGCGAAGCCGGTTCTTGAGGATGTCGTGGTGGTCGACGAATGCAGCATGGTTTCCGAAGACCTGCTCAGACACATCAAGCGGCACCTACCGAACGCCTTTGTTGTGTTCGTCGGCGACCCGGCGCAGCTCCCACCTGTCGGAGAAAAGGAAAGCCTGACGTTTAAGACGAAAGGCACGGCTCACCTCACGACCATCGTCAGGCAGGCTGCCGGTAATCCGATACTCGACGCCGCGACCATCATCCGCACCAGCCAGGGGCAGCAGACGGACTGGTCCTGGCTCGCGCAGGCGGCAATAGAAGGCGGCCATGGCGTCTTCCTGCCCGGAGAGGCGGCACAGCGATGGATGCGAAAGGCTTTCACGTCCGAAGAGTTCGACGCCGATCCCGACAGCTTCCGGTATCTCGCCTGGACGAACCACCGCGTGCATGAGGTCAACGAAATGATCCGACGGTGGCGATACGGGGACAACATTCCGACGCCCTTCATGCCGGGCGAGAGCTGCCTGTTCAAGGAACCCCTGATTATCGAAGAGAGGACGATCTTCGGAAACAATCAGGAAGCCAAGGTCATCGACATCGAGCGTTCGACCTACACGTACAAGATCCCCGAAGCCGACGACGTGAAGGACTGGATCGCCTCAGTTCCTTCGTGGAAGCTGACCATGCTTGACTCGGAGGGCGTTGAGCAGCAAGTACACATGCCAGCTGACAACACTGAATATCAGAAGGTGATCGCTCGAATCAAAGATGAAGCCGCTGAAGATCGCGTGCGCTGGAAGCATATGCACGACTTCAAGCAGAGCATGGCTGATTTGCAGTCGATATACGCGCTCACAGTCCATCGTAGTCAGGGCTCGACTTTCGGAACCGCAATGATCGACTTGCCGGATATTCGACGTCGCGAGCGCGACAACTTGCTAGAGGCGCAGCAGATGCTCTATGTGGCAGTGACCCGTCCATCGAAGCGACTCATCGTGATCCGATGACCGCTGGCAGTAATGTGTCTCCCGAGTTCCTGGTCGCGCTGAGGGAGCGCATTCGCCTTTCCGATCTGGTCGGGCGGTCGGTGGCGCTTAAGCGTCACGGCCGCGAGTGGACTGGGCTCTGCCCGTTTCACGAGGAGAAGACTCCCTCGTTCAGCGTCAACGATGAAAAGGCGATTTTCTGCTGCTTCGGTTGCGGAGCGAAAGGTGACGCCATCGACTTCGCCATGCGCGTCTACCGGCTCCCGTTTCGGGACGCCGTTCGCAACCTTGCCTCGGAGAACGGATTGGCCGGATTTACCGCGCAGATCGACCCTGCCGTTCTGCTACATGCCGAGGAACGCCGCAAACGCGAACAGGATCGCGCGCATCGTTACAGGTCAGCGGCCAGCCAAATATGGGAAGAGTCCTTGCCCGCCGCGAACAGCCTGGTCGAGCAGTATCTGAGGTCGCGCGCCATAACCATACCGATACCACCGTCCCTCCGCTTTCACCCCGAGCTGCGGTACAAGCTCACAGACAAGACGTGGGTCGTTCTGCCCGCGATGGTGGCGGCGGTGACTGATGCTGAGGGGAATGTGCTTGCGATCCACCGCACCTTCCTCAAGCGCGACGGCTCAGGCAAGGCGGAGGTTCCGAAGCCGAAGCTGATGCTTGGCGATGCGCGTGGCGGCGGTGTTTATCTCGGGTTCATTGCAGAGGATGCCAACATCGTCGAGGGCATCGAGACCGGGCTCAGCTTGCAGCAGATCAATGGCCGCGCGACGATCGCCGCTGGCTCTACAGGCGGGATGAAAGCGCTGGTTCTGCCCGCACTGCCACTGGCTGTGCGGATCACCATAGGCGCCGACAACGATCAGAACGGCGCGGGCGAGGCAGCGGCGAAGACGGTTGCTGCACGCTGGCGCGACGAGGGACGGGAAGTTCGTATCACCAAGCCTCGCGAGGTGAAGGACTACAACGACGCGCTTCGCCTCAGGCAGACGAACGCACTGTGTTCGGGACCAACTTAGCCCTTGACCTTGGTCCTGCGTGATGCAACATGTGCCGCTATGGACCGCCCACTTTCTCCCCCCATTACGGTAAGCATCAGTCAAGCCGCGCAGTGCATCGGCGTGAGCAAGTCGACGATCAAGCGTCTGATCGGTGATGGCCGACTCCTTGTGTCGAAGATTGGAGAGGACCGCAACAGCAAAGTCCTCGTTCACTACGACTCCCTGCTTGAGTTCGTCAAAAGCCGTACCGTTCAGGTCGCGAACCCCACGCGCGGCCCGTGAAGCTCCGGGACTACCAGGAAGCGGCGATCGAGGGCATCCGCAACTCGTACCGCCGGAAGCGCCGTTCGCCTTTGTTCGTGCTACCGACCGGCGGAGGCAAGACGCGATGCCTCGCCGCTATCGCGAAATCATGCGTCGAGCGCGACAACCGATGCTGCATCCTGGTCCACAGGCGCGAACTCATTGATCAAACCAGTGCGGCACTGAAAGAAATTGGTGTTCCACACGGAGTAATCGCGCCTGGCTATCCGCCACAGTTCTCAATGATGGTGCAGGTTGCCTCGGTGCAGACCTTGGTCAAGCGCCTGGAGATTGTCGGTGATTTCCAGTTCATCCTGACAGACGAAGCCCACCACGCACCAGCCAACTCTTACAAACAGATCATTGAGCGCTGGCCAAACGCCTGGCGCCTTGGTGTGACGGCAACGCCGTGTCGCAACGACGGCAGGCCACTGAAGGAGATCTTTGACGAAATCATCGAAGGGCCGTCGCTCGCCCAGTTGATCGAGGACTGATACCTGGCTCCTGCGAAGGTTTAAGCGCCGAAAACCGCCGTCAACTTCAGTGACATTCACCTGAACAAGGGTGATTTCGACGCCGCCGAGACCGAAGATGCTATGTCCTCGGTCATAGTCATCGGTGACGTCATAGCTCAATACCGTGAACGGGCGCATGAACAGCCGGCGATCGCGTTCTGCGTTTCCGTCAGCCACGCCAAGAAGGTCGCTCAGATGTTCCGGGATGCGGGCTATCGGGCAGCCTCTGTAGACGGGTCCGACACAGCCCAGCACCGAGCATGGGCTATTGGCGCCCTGGCTACGGGAGATCTGCACGTCCTTACGTCTTGCGCGCTCATCAGTGAAGGAACGGATATCCCGCGAGCTACGGCTGCCATCCTCCTCAGGCCGACCATGAGCCTCAGCTTGTACCTGCAGATGGTCGGGCGCGTGCTGAGACCCGTTTATGCACCTGGTATGCCACTTGAGACGGCAGAGGATCGGAAAGCCGCGATCGCCGCTGGCGATAAGCCCTTTGCCGTGATCCTGGACCACGTCGAGAATGTTTTTCGGCTTGGTCTTCATATCGAGAATCGCGAATGGTCCCTCGAAGTCGCTCAACCAAAAGCCAAGAAAGACGGACGCAAGACCTCCGAGCTAGTCCCGTGCGACGAGTGTGGGTTTACTGTCAAACGCGGCCTGCCTTCCTGCCCGGAATGCGATTTCATCTTTCCCGTCAAAGCTCCGGCCGAACGGCGCCTGGTGAACGTAAGTGGTGAGTTGGTCGAGATCGACACCCTGACACTGTCGGCCAATCCGATCCTGCAAAAGATACAGCTCATCGGCATGGCCCGTGGCTACAAGCCAGGCTGGGCAAATCTTATTATGCGAGATCGGCACCGGAACTATTTTCACGAACCCGTTGACGTCGACCGCGCGGCGACGCTCTCTCCAAGACAACTGAACGTGTATCTCACGGGGCAGGCCATGAAGGCCTATTCGAAGCCATGAGCCATCGGTTCAGCTCTGGCGGGCACTTCCGCTGTCTCGGCCACGACAAGGGGGTCTTCTTCTACTTTTGCCGCCAATCTATGCAGGTGATCGACTGGACTGCTGCACAGCACACCGAGATGAACCTGCGTTCGCTTGCACCCTCGAACTACTGGCAGTTGTACCGAGTCTCCGATGCCGGCGAGGAGAAAACATCACCTAATTACAAATGGGCAGCCCAGGAGTTGATGGAGGAGTGCTATCGGGTCGGCATCTTCGACCGTCAGCGCATCCGAGGCCGCGGCGCGTGGTTCGACGATGGCCGGTGCGTTCTTCATCTCGGGGATCGTGCGATTGTCGACGGTCGCGAACACGATCTAAGCGAGCTTCCATCCAAATACATCTATGAGGCTGGCCAGACGCTGACAGCCGACCTTTCTGCGCCGCTGAACAACAAAGCCGCGCACCGTTACTACGAGCTGGTAGCGATGTTGCCCTGGGAAAGGCCCGTTTCCGCGCGCCTGCTCGCCGGGTGGTGCGTATGCGCCCACATCGGCGGTGTTCTCACCTGGCGTCCTCACATCTGGGTCACGGCGCGCCGTGGGACCGGAAAGTCTTGGGTCATGAAGAACATCGTGAGCCAGGTTCTTGGCGAGAATCTCTTGTTCGTTCAATCGGACACGTCCGAGGCTGGCATCAGGCAGGAGCTCGGCCTCGACAGCTTGCCGGTACTGTTCGACGAGGCCGAAGGTAACGATCCGAAATCCGTTTCTCGGCTACAGAGCGTGCTCGGCCTGGTTCGCCAGTCTTCCAGTGAGACCGGGGGCCGAATCATCAAAGGCAGCAATCAAGGCAAATCCGTCTACTACAACATCCGCTCCTGTTTCGGTTTCAGCTCGATCAACTCTAGCCTTATGCAGGAATCGGACAACTCGCGTGTCACCGTTCTCGAGTTGAACCAAGACAACAAACGACATGAGTTCGCCGAGATCCTCGCCTCCCACGAAGCGCTTTTCGTAGATGGCTATGTCGAAAGCTTTTACGCGCGGGCAATCAAGCTGGCTCCTGTCATCCGGGAAAATGCGAAGGTTTTCGCCCGGGCCATCGCAGTCGTTCTGGGAGAACAAAGAGCCGGCGATCAGCTCGGCGCGCTCCTCGCCGGAGCCTACAGCCTGCACAGTCAGAAACTCCTGACGTCGGAACAGGCGCGCGAGTGGGTCAAGGAGCAGGATTGGAACTACGAGAAGGCGGAGGCGCAAGAGCAGAGCGACGAGGCCAATCTGTTGCACTTCCTGCTATCCAAGACCCTGAGGTTTCGACCAACCAGCTCCGGGGTACATTCGGACGTTCCGATCGGTGTCCTGATCGACAGCGTTCTGGCTCAGAACGCAGAAAATCACGATGTTCCGTATGGAGCTGCCTACAGTACGCTGCTGTACTCAGGGATCAAGGTGGAGAACGGAGAAATCATCATCTCCAACACCTCGCCGCATATCAAGCACCTGCTGTCGAACACGCCCTGGTCTTTGAACCACTATCGGGTGCTTCGCCGGCTTCCAGGAGCGAGAGCCTCGGACAAGCCTGTGTCGTTCGGGCATCGAGGCAGCGAAGCGCGAGCGACGATTATTTCGCTCGCGTAGTGTCGTTCGTAAGCTATTGATTTCTTTCAAGACCCGCACGGCGTTTACGCCGACACACGCTTTTCCGACAGCCCCATACAGATATAAAGAAAGAAAAAGTGTCTGAAGCTCTCTTATATATCTATATCTATCTATGAAAATGTAAGTAAGTGTAAGACGGAAGGAAAAGAGCGCAGAACTCCGCCGTTTTTTGGTCTTACACTCCGTTGACGCTGTCCGACACTTCGGGATTAGTGTCGGACGCACAGATTTGCGGCGTAACAATCAATCGGAATCGCTCAAAGCCCCGCATTGGCGATCATGTTCGCAGGATGGCTAACCCGATCTCTCAAGCTGCGGATTGTCGCAGCTGCCTGATCGACCGTATTGCCGGCACGCTCCTGATAGGTTTTCGGATCTCCGCGATCAAACCGACAACCGTACTTCTCAGGATGCTCGATGACGTCGAGCAAAGCTTCCAGCTCCAGCACTTCGTCGTTGTAGAGGGGCCGCATGATCCGGGAGTCTACCACTGCGACTCCTTGCATGCGCTTCGAGCTCCGGGTATGGTCCTCGCGACAACAGCCGGAGCAGGCAATTGGACGAGACCGAAGCAGCAGAGATTCGCAAGTGGGCCTACGATCGAGCGGCTTGCATGTCGATTGGCAAAGGGGAGGAGAAGCGCGTCCTGACCCTGCCGGAAACGCTTACCTACGCCGATCAGGTCGCCGCCTGGGTCATGTCAGGCAAGCTCCCCGCCAATGACAAGACCGTCGCCGACGAATGAGTGCGCCAAAGCTCATCGTCGGGGTTGATCCCGGCTTCGGTGGCGCGATCGCGTTCTTGCGAAATGGCACCGAGCTTGAAGTGCATGACATGCCGTGCTTGCAACTCACGCGGAACGGTAAGGCGAAGCGGGCGCTGAATTATCACGAGCTTGCCCGCATCTTCGATGACGCAGGTGCGGCGGATGGCATGTGGGTGGAGGCTGTGGGCAGCATGCCTGGCCAGGGGGTAAGCAGCAGTTTTGCGTTCGGTAAAGCGACAGGCGCCATCATCGGCGCGGCAGCCTCTCAGTTCTGGCCTATCCACGAGATCCCGCCGGCGGTCTGGAAACGTGCTGTCGGAATCAGAAGCGGCGAGAGCAAGGACGCCTCGCGGGCTCTGGCGACAAACCTCTTTCCGAAGCACTCGGGCCTGTTCGCCAGGAAGAAGGATGACGGTCGCGCGGAAGCAACGCTGATCGCTTGGTACGGCTACTCGGCGACGCAGAAGGCGACTGCTGCTTAGTATGGGCCTGGTCGGCGCCTTCCGGCGTGGAAGGCTGTAACTGGCGGCTGCGACGCCGCCTCGCTCGCCGGCGTCGTGGGCGCGCTCGCTCAGCGGCTAGTAAACTCATTTGGCCAGCTCATCATGACAACCACCATCATCAACGTCGTTTTGTTGCTGACTTCGACGGTGCTACCAGTCGTCACGATCTTCGGCGACAACTGGAAGAAGCTGTCGGGAGGAAGGCGGAAGCTCACCAAGCACGGCTACGCCACGTTTGTGCTGATGATCGTTGCTCTTGCCGCCGGCGTCGCGAAGGTCGTCGATACCCGCAACACCGACAAGAAGCACGAGGCGGAAACAGCCGCCGCGCAAGCCACAGCCAAAGCCGCAAATGATCGGCTGGCTGAAGCAGAGACACAGGCAAACTTCAAACTCGACAAGCAGCGTGACCAATTGCAGGAACAGCAGGTCGCACTGGCTCACGCGAATGGAGGCCTGGACGAGACCCACAAGGAGATCGCCAGGCTAAACGGCAACCTTAGCGATTCGAGAGACGATTCCAAACGTCAGAGCAACGCTGCGATGATTACCGCGTTCGCCAGTTCGGATAGGCAGGTGCAGGAGATCGACTTCGACCTTCCGTTTACTAAGGCTGGGCGTCATCCTGACGGGATCGCCGACGCCTTTCTACCCCGTTTCAAGGACTCTCGCTGTCAGCACGCATTGGGTGAAGCCGTTGTGCTGCAATTACACGTCCAGGACTACATGTTCGACTTCTCCCCGACAGACACCTCGCCTCACTTCCGGCTCCCGGGCCAAGAAGCTGCAGAGATCGTCACAGTTCATGAGAAGGACCCAGAGGACAGCGCCATCGAGGACCGGAACTCTTTTGTGCATCAATCGTCGTGGAATGGTTCCGTCTATCACAGTGAGCTCAAGCTGACCGGCAAAGCCCGTCTTGGCTCAAACCTGATGACTGTTCTGCTGACGCAGGATTACGAGCCCGTTTTCCTGAGTACGAATCTGGAGCGATTTGACCAAAGTCAGACTCGTGCTGAGATGGTTCGCTTTCACAGAGCTTGCGGTACCGAAGCCCTGCGGTATATGGACGCCGCTTTCGACCGGGCCTCTCTCACTCTGATTCTTGACCAGCAGCAGAAGGAAGCGATCATCTTTCCGTTGAAACGCGTAGGGCCGAGGATGACGTTCACCGGCGACCCCGCCATGTTTTTCGAAGTTTCCGGGCCC
>CAXTRZ010000056.1:0-6183 GCA_964246715.1 uncultured Acidobacteriaceae bacterium
AGATAGATGGATTGCTTGGGGTCGCCGACGAGGAAGACGGTTTGGGAGTGGCCGTCCCAGCGGCGGGTGAGCAGGTGGATCAGCTCATATTGGCTAGTGGAGGTGTCCTGCATCTCGTCCACGAGCAGATGTTGCAGGTTGAAGCCGGTGGCAACGGCGAGGTCATCGACGGCAGCGTCACGGCGAAGGGCCGCGCGGGCAAGCAGGCCAAGCTCGCTGAAGTCGCACTCGCCGCGGTCCGCAAAGACGAACTGCAGCTCCACAAGAGCGCGGCTGAGGACGCGGAAGAGCGCTTTGGCGACGGCCCATTGCTCGGGCGGATATGCGGCCGGGGGCAGGGCTTTGACGGAGCAGAGCGTCTTGCAGAGATCGGGATTGTCGCGGACGCGGTCGATGAGAGCGAGCAGCTGATTCTTGTGGTCGGCGCGAATCATGAAGCCGATGTGGTTGACGTTGAGGCTCTTGCGGAAGCTCTTGCTGGAGGGCGCGACGAGAAGATCGATGAGCGCGCGCCAATGATCGAGGTGCTCGGCTTTTTCTCCGGGCGAGCTGTAGCGGCCGGCGCAGATGGCGATGGGTGAAGGGTTGCCGTTGTATCCTTCCGCGTGGCCCATGTCCGCGGCCAGCGTGCAGAGTTCGTTCAGCACGTCGCCTGGAAGAGCTTTGGAGAGACGGGTCAGGCCGCGGCAGATGGCCTGATCGAGGGCCTTCTCGAGCTTCGGAAGAATGTGCGCCTCAAGCCATGCTTCATCAAGCTCGGAGGGACTGATGGGAACGAGCTCGCCCCATTGATCGCGCCATTCCAGCATGGAGGCGATGAGCGACTCGCAGTCCGCGAGGTTGGCGTCGCGATGCAGAAGGATGGTTTCCAGCGCGCGGCTGAGATCGCGGTCCTCACCGCCAAGCAGCATCAGCGTCCGGCGGGCGGCCTCGGAGTAGAGCGTCCGCGCGTCTTCCGTGGGCGTGAACGCGGCGGAGGCGCCGGAGAGGATGGGCAGGGAACGGGCTATGTCCGCGGAGATGGAGTCGATGGTGCGGATGTTGAGGCGGCGGGGATAGTCGAGCAGATTCCAGCCCTGGCGACGGTCCTGCGCGAGGACAGCGTCAGCAAGAGGGCGGGTGAGGCGGTCGAACTCATTATTTGGCTGCTCGCCTGCGAGAGCAGCCTGCAACTGGCCCAGCACGCGATCACGCATCTCCACCGTGGCCTTGCGGGTGAAGGTGATGGCAAGGATTTGTGCTGGATCAGTTACATTTTCAGTGGCCAACAATTTGAGGAAGCGCTGGATGAGCAGGCCTGTCTTGCCGGAGCCGGCGGGAGCTTCCACGATGAAGGACTGCGTGGCGTCGAGTGCAGAGATGCGGGCTTCGGAGTCGTCGACGGCGGCCTCGGGCCTTGGAACGAGAAAGAGTTCAGTCACGCATCGTCTCCAGATCCGCCGCGCCCTGAGCGTCCTCGTCGTCGAATGTGTGCAACGCGGATGGGTCCAGACGGCAGAGAATGCGTTGTGAGCAGTAGCTGCAGGTCTTCGGGTACTGCTTGGGTTCGGCCCTTGCTTCGCCGGCGTAAAAGGCCTCTGCAAGCGAGGTGAGGACGCGGCGCCACGCTTCGAGTTGGTCTTCCATGCCGAGGGTCATCTTTGCGGGCTTGCCGAAGACGTCGGCGTTGTCGGCGAAGCCTTTCAGGTCGAGTTCCTCGCCGGCTCGCAGCAGGGCGAAGGCAACGCCGGCGACGGGCTCCGCGGAGAGGATGGCGTAGAGCGGAAGCTGCGGTGCGTCGGGGCGGTCGGTCAGCCACTCCGCGGGGCGGGCAAGGCCGGTCTTGTAATCGAGGATGAGCGGTCCGCGCTCGGTTTCGTCGACGCGGTCTACGCGCAAGGACAGGCGCAACGGGCCGAGTGGGACGTCCACGAGGCGCTTCTCGCTGTCGCGAACGGCGAAGGCGGGGCGGTTGCGTTCGAGCTCGAGCCAGGGACGAAGGAGATGGCTCAGGCGCTGACGTTGCGTGTGGAGGTAGGCTGCGTCCCACGCGGTCTCCGAGGCAATGGGGAGTTCTTCAAGCGCGAGAGCGATGCAGGCGTCAAGGACTGCATCGGTCGCTTCAGGCGAGAGCTGGTGCAGGGCGGGCTGATCGCGCAGGCGATTCCAGAAGCGCTCCATCACGGCATGGACGAGGCTTCCACGCTCCATGGCATCAAGGCCGGTGGAGCGGACCTCCGGCTCAGTGGAGCGTAAACGATGCTCGGCAAAGGCGCGAAAGGCGCAGGCGGCCTGGAGTTGAAGTATCTGCGCGCCGCCAGGGATGACACGATCCGGTGGAGGCGGGATGGTGCTATTGTCCACAATGTCCTGCAGTGGCAGCGGCGTATGAGCCGGCGCTTCCGGCGCGCCGTTGAATGGCTCCAGTGCGAGGCCGGCGAGGGCAGGGGAGGGACGCTGCTCGCCGTCTTCAAGACGCTGCGCGAAGCTGAAGACGACCTGAGAGGCGGAGCCTGCGATGCGCTGCGTGAGCGCACAGGCCGCTGCGTGATCGCGTGCGGCGTCTGAACCGGGCAGGCCGAGGGAGCGTTGCAACTGCCATGGCAGCAGCGGCGATGCCGTCATCGGTTGCGGCCAGTGAAGATCGCCCGCGCCGAGGAACCACAGGCGGTCGAAGGGAACGCCGCCGACCTCAAGCGGACCCATGATCTGGACGGGAGCATTGCGCGACTCCGGGGCGAAGATGATCTGCCGCATGATGCGCGTGAGGGCGGATAGGGCCTCCGGCGCGATGACGCGAGAGCCGTCGAAGTCCAGCGTGGCGAGCTCATCGAGCGCGCTGTCAAGGCGGCGATGCGTTTGGAATGTGACCGAGTCCACGTTGGCGGCCCGTGTCCAGCCAGCGGCTTCAAGCAGCGAGCGAAAGAGCTCCGACCATGTGCCATGCGGCTGTGGCGTGCTCTCCGCGAGCTGGTTCGAGTGGGCGAGGTGCTGCAGCGATTTGAGCCGGTGCAGCAGAGAGGCAAGGTGTGTGCGGCGAGTCGATGACTCGACCATGCGGAGAAAGGATGCAAGCGAGAGCTCCGGGCGGAGAGGACGGAGTCTTCGCAGTTCCATGGCATCGAACTCAGCTATCGCAAAGCGTTCCGCCTTTGAAGCAGTCGCAGCGAAGAAGGACGAGAGGAGCAGCTCGCTGATGGTGGTGAAGGGCAACGGTTGAAAGGTCCAGCGGAGCAGGTCCAGCGCGGCGGCGGCCAGAGGCGTTTCAACGAGAGGGCGTCCGAGCGAGAACTCGAAGGAACCGCTGAGCTTGGGGTCGTGCGTCATGTCTTCGAGCTCGGGTGAGAGGATCTGTCCGAAGATGCGAGCGATTGCGGCGCGGCGGTCGGCGAGGTTGGGCACGACGACGGCGATGCGAGCCTGAGGCGAGGCTTCAAGTGACTGCCGAATCCAGTGTGCCGCGGCTTCAAGCTCGGTGCGTTCGTCCGAAGCTTTGTACTGCAGGATTTCGCTTGCGGTGGTTGAAGTGCGATGCTCCATGACGGTGTAGCCGGCTTGGCGTACGGACTCAAAGAGGGTTGCGAAGGCGGGCGCGAGCGTGTCGAAGTCGACCAGCAGCAGGCCAGCGTCCGGAAGCGGAAGTTCCCCCTCTGCTACTCCTCTTTGAAGCGCTGCTGAAAGTTGTGCAGAGGTCAGGAAGTCCCCTTTGCGCAGGGCCTGCTCAAAGCTTCTTGCCCAACGTTGAAAGGCGCGCGTCTCCGTGCTGACGCCAGCTTCCTGCAGGCGGCCGCTGCCGTTATGAGCGCAGAGCAGATGCCAGGCGGAGGACGCCATCTCGGCCAGCGGATCAAGCGTGCGCAGCGCGGAGATTTCTGGATCGGCGGCGAGGATGCGGCGCCACAATGAGAGCTCCTGCGTGCGATTGAGGAGCATGCTGGTGACGGCGCCGGAGAGGGTCATATGGCGCCATAGCTGCGCCATCCAGGTGTCGATGGAAACGATCTCCGGCGGCGTCCAGCGTAGGTTGCGGGAGGCGCGCATCTCGTGGTCAAAGGCATCTCGCAGCGTGTGTGCCATGCGCTGGTTCGGCGTGAGGACGGTGGCGCCACGCGCCAGCGCACGGGCGATCGCAGAGGGCACGCCGAAGCCGCGTTGCAACGCCTGGTCCATTCCTCGTTTATACGCTGCCGGAGCGCGGAAATCTGGTACGCGAACAGGGCTGTCGTTGTGAGGAACTTCAGCCCCGAGGGACGTCGGCAGAGGCCGGCAGAAAGCTCAACGCAAGCATAAGAACAGCCGTCGCGACGGGAATGGCGAGCGCCATCTGGAGCGAGCCCGCGCGGGTGGAGACGATGCCCATCAGCGCGGGCAGCGCGGCCGCACCCAGGCCGGAGGCGGCAAGCACGATGCCGGCCTGTCTCGCTGGGGGCCGGTGCGAGAGCAGCATGGCGAAGGTGGCCGGGAAGACCGGTGCAAGGGTGACGCCCAGCAACACGGCAAAACCCGCGATGACCGCGGTCTGGTGCGCCGTGGCCAGCGCCGCGGCAAGCGCAGCCGAGAGCGCCAGGGCTACGCGGACGAGCGTGCGGTCGCGCATGTGCAGCAGCAGCCACGCGGCCAGCGCTCGGCCGGCGGTCAGGCCGGAGAGCAGCAGGACCATGGTGTACTCGCTGAGGACCAACGAGTTGCGGCCATAGCGCAGTGTGAAGGTGGTGAGCCATGCGCTGAGGCAGGTCTCCAGGCCGCCGTAGATGAACAGGAGTACGAAGAAGTAAAGGAAGATCGTTGCGGGAAAGGAGACTGTTGCCGGCGCGGATGAGTTAGCTTGTGGATTGATCTCCGCAGGGTGTGCGTATGACTGCCGCAGGAGCCATATGGTGCTTAGAAGAAAGAGCGTGGCGAAGGCGCTGAGCAGGCGCGGCAACGGGATGTGCGGGGCAAGCCATGCAGTCAGCAGCGGCGAGAGTAGAGCGCCCAGGCTCCAGGAGAGATTGATGCGCGAGAGCGCGGAGCCGCGCTGCGTCGTGTTGCGGTTGCCGGCGATGATGTTGACGGTCGTAATGGCGCGGCCGATGCCAAAGCCGCCTACGACGAGACCGCAGCACGCAAGGACGAATCCTGGTGAAAACGCAAATAGGTAAAGACCGAGCGCCGCGGCTGCGAGTCCCTCCAACGTGCCTCGGCGCAGGCGGTATGAGGTGCTGACGCCGCCCAGGAACGCGCCGCAGAACTGGCTGGTGAGCAGCAGGCCGCTTTGCGCGTCAGTGAGATGCCAGTGCGCAGCGACGAGCGGCAGGATGGGCCCAAGCAGCATCGTGCCCAGGCCGTTGAGCACGGCGATGCAATGGAGCAAGAGCACGGAGGGCGAATCGGCGGGCACATGCTTCTGCGTATCGGGTTGTGTCGCTGCCGCAACGCTCATGCAGCCATTATCATAGTTAAAGGAGTTGTCGATGCGTCTGAAGTCTGCTGTGCTGCTCTGCGTGGTTGCTCTGGTGGCGGGATGCCGGTCCAACACGCCTTCGCGGGCCAGCGATCTGCCCGAGAAGACCTTTGCGATGCGCGGCAAGATCGTCGCCGTAAGTCCTGGCGAGGGCGAGATCACGGTCGATCATCAGGCTATCCAGGGCTTTATGGAGGCGATGACCATGCCCTACAAGCTGGCCGACGCCAACACCATCAGCGAGATGCATATCGGAGACATGATTACGGCGCGTGTGGTGGTGCATTATGACGCGGCTGGACCCTTGAGTCCGCGGCTGGATCATGTAGTGATCGTGGCGCAGGCGCGGCCGGACATCAAGCCGAGCGTCAGCTACCATGTTCCGCAGACAGGGGATGCGGTGCCGGACTTTCAACTACTGAACCAGAGCGGCAAGCGCATCCACATGGCGCAGTTCAAGGGCAAGGTACTGCTGGTGACGTTTATCTACACGCGCTGCCCAATGGCGGAGTTCTGTCCGCGCATGAGCGAGAACTTCGCGGAGATCGATAAGGCCCTGGCGATGGACCGGGCCGTCTACGACCGTACGCACCTGCTGAGCGTCAGTTTTGATCCTGCGTACGATACGCCCGCCGTGCTGCGCAGCTATGGCGGCGCGCACACGGGCCGCTTTACGGAGGAGGACTTTCGCCACTGGGACTTTGCCGCGCCCTCGCAGGCGGAGCTGCGGGTGCTGGCCGAAGCGGCGAGCCTGGTGGCCG
>CAXTRZ010000056.1:6193-11685 GCA_964246715.1 uncultured Acidobacteriaceae bacterium
GAGCGGTACTTTGATGTGGGCGTGACCGGCAGCGATCCGGCGACGCTGATGCACTCGCTTTCAACCATCCTCATCGGCAAAGATGGCAAGGTCATTGCGTGGTATCCCACCAAGGACTGGAAGCCGGCCGATCTGGTGGCGCAGATTAAACTGGCTGCGGCATAATCTGCGCTTTGGGGCGGTACCACGTTGGCGTATCGTTGGCATAGAAGCGAGACCGGGGTTTGGAAAGCAGGGGGAAGTTTACGTGGCAAAATTGACCATCGTCTTTGGAGTGCTGCTGATCATTGTTGGATTTATAGGCTTCTGGCTGACCGGACATACGCATCCGACGGCGCTGATCCCATGCCTGATCGGCTTGCTGCTGGCCATTAGCGGCGGTCTTGCGATCACCGAAAACGCGAAGAAGCGCATGCTGTGGATGCACATTGCAGTCACGGTCGGGCTGCTTGGATTCCTGGGGACGATCAAGTCTGCGTTCGACGTCTTCGCGCTTGCGCATGGCAAGGAGTTTCCTCATCCCATTGCGGTGGAGGAGAAGGCCGCGACCTGCCTGCTATGCCTGCTCTTCGTGGCCTTCTGCGTGCGGTCGTTCATTGAGGCGCGGCGCGGACGCATTGGCTTGGCTTAGGTTGTGTTTGGAAAGGTGAGTGAATGGCTTCACGTTTAAGCGCTTCAAGCTTCAATGGAGGGATGCCCACCGGCGACCGGCCCTCGCGTGGCACGGGACGAGCCACGACTGCGGGGCTGACCGCCTCGCGGCCCAAGCCAAGTTTCAAAAAGGTGTGGCCGCAGATCTGGACGCTGGTTCGTCCGCGACGGCTGTTGCTGGGCGGCAGCTTTCTCTTGATGATCGTGAATCGCGCCTGCGGCCTGGTGCTGCCGGCATCGTTCCGCTATCTTATTGATGGCGTGATGACGCACCATCAGCTTGGTCTTTTGCCTAAAATCGTGGGCGTTGTGGTAACGGCGACGGTGGTGCAGGGCATTACTTCCTACACGCTGACGCAGCTTCTTTCAACGGCGGGGCAGCGGCTCATCGCTGATCTGCGCATGCAGGTGCAGTCGCACATCGGCCGCCTATCCGTGGCGTTTTATGACGAGAATCGCACGGGAACGCTGGTCGCGCGCATCATGACGGACGTTGAAGGCGTCCGCAACCTGATCGGCACCGGCGTGGTGGACTTTGTTGGTGGGGTGCTGACGGCCATCTTCGCCTTCTGCTATCTCATCTCGCTGAGCGTGCAGATGACGCTGCTGACCTTTGTCATTCTGGTGCTGTTTGCGCTGATCCTGCAGCGTGCCTTCAAGACGATCCGGCCTATCTTCCGGGAGCGCTCGAAGATCAACGCGGAGGTCACGGGACGTCTGACGGAGTCGCTGGGCGGCGTGCGTGTGGTGAAGGGATACCACGCTGAGGACAGCGAGGCGCAGGTCTTCTCCGGAGGCGTGAAGCGGCTGCTAGATAACGTCATCTCTTCGCTGACGGCGCAGTCAATGATGTCTTTGGCTTCAACGACGGTGCTTGGCGTGGTGACTGCGCTGATTATGTACCTGGGTGGGCATCAGGTGGTCGCGGGCAAACTTACGACCGGCGGCTACGTGACCTATGTCGCGTTCCTCGCGTTCATGGTCGCGCCGATTGCGCAGCTTGTCTCAATCGGCACGCAGTTGACGGAGGCTATCGCGGGGCTTGACCGGACGACCGAGATCATGAACGAGCGCGAAGAGGATGCGGACCCCGTGCGTACCATTACCATGCCGGTGATTCGCGGCGAGGTAGCGTTTGAGAGTGTCGTCTTCGAGTACGAGGCGGGCAAGCCCGTGCTGCACGGCATCAGCTTTGACGCGCGTCCAGGTACGGTGACGGCGCTGGTGGGATCAAGCGGCTCTGGCAAGTCAACGATCATCTCGCTCATCTGCGGCTTCCATACCGCGACCTCCGGACGGCTGCTGGTGGATGGGCTGGATCTTGCCGAGGTGCGGCTGAGCAGCTATCGCAATCAACTGGGCGTGGTGCTGCAGGAGACGTTTCTTTTCGACGGCACCATCGCAGAGAACGTGCGTTTCTCCCGCCCCGGCGCCACGGAGGAGATGCTGATGGAGGCCTGCCGCATCGCGCGCGTGGATGAGTTTGCGGAACGGTTTCCGGAGGGTTACGAGACCATCGTGGGCGAGCGCGGCGTGAAGCTCTCCGGCGGGCAGCGCCAGCGTCTGTCCATCGCGCGCGCGATTCTGGCGGACCCGCGCATCCTCATCCTTGACGAGGCCACCAGCTCGCTTGACTCCGAGAGCGAGGCCATGATCCAGGGCGGCCTCAACCACCTGATGGAAGGCCGCACGACCTTCGTCATCGCCCACCGCCTTTCGACGATTCGCAAGGCGGATCAGATCCTCGTGGTGGAGCAGGGCAACATTGTGGAGCGCGGCACGCATGAGTCGCTCTATGCGCTGGGCGGGCGCTACTTCGACCTTTACACCCGCCAGCACGGCCTGGAGACGAACCTCTTTCTTGCGCCGGGCGAAGGCGACGTGGTTGTGTCCGAGGTGAAGGTCTAAGCCTCCACCCCAAGCTCCCGCAGCAGGAAGGTGTAATCGAAGGCGATTTCCTTCAGGTAGTCGTAGCGGCCGGAGGCTCCTCCGTGGCCGGCCTCCATGTTGATGTGCAGCAGCAGCGGCGTATGGTTTTGCTTCAGGGTTCGCAGCCGCGCCACGTACTTGACCGGCTCCCAGTACATCACCTGCGAGTCGTTGAGGCTGGTCTTCACCAGCATCGCCGGAACCGCGTCCGCCTTGAGCTTTTCCAGATTTTCATATGGCGAGTAACCCAGCATGTACGCGAACGCCTCCGCCTCGTTCGGGTTGCCCCACTCCTCGTACTCCGCGACGGTCAGGGGCAGCGTCGCATCAAGCATAGTGTTCATCACGTCCACGAACGGCACATGCGAGAGCACGACGCGGAACAGCTCCGGCCGCTGGTTTACAACGACGCCCATCAGCAATCCGCCCGCGCTTCCGCCCTCGATAGCAACGCGCTCTTTGGCACCGTAGCCTTCCCGCACCAGGTCCTCCACGACCGCGATGAAGTCCGTGAAAGTGTTCTGCTTCACCATCATCTTGCCTGCATCGTGCCAGGCATCGCCCAGCTCTCCGCCGCCGCGGATGTGCGCGTACGCCAGCACGACGCCGCGATCCAGCAGCGCCAGCCGCGCGGGGCTGAAGCTGACCGGAAGCGCATAGCCGTAAGAGCCATAGCCGTAGACGTAGAGCGGATTCTCGCCCGTTTCGCGATCGCGCGTTGGGCGGAACGCATCTTTTCGATAGACCAACGAGACCGGCACCATCACTCCGTCCTGCGCCTTAACCCACAGCCGCTCGGAGGCATACCGGCGGGAGTCGAAGCCGCCCGGCACCTCCTGCTGCTTCAACAGCCGCGAGCCGCCTGTCGGCACGTCGTACTCATACACGGACGGGGGCGCGACCAGCGAGGTATAGCTGTAACGGAAGCGTGTCGTCTGAAACTCTCGATTGGCGCTGGCGCCCGCGGTATATGTAGGCTCAGGGAAGGTGATCTCGCGGTAGTCGCCCAGTTGCCCGTCCGCGGTAAGGTCGTAGACGCTTAGCGTAGGCAGGCCGGCCTTGCGCTCAGAGAAGACACAGAAGCTCTGGAAGAGGTCAAAGTCCTCCAGCGGCACATCCTCCTCGCCGGCGAACAACTCCGTCCAGGATGGCCGGTCCGGCGTGCTTACCGGCGCGGTCACCATGCGGAAGTTGCGCGTACTGTCATTGGTACGAATGTAAAAGATGCCGTCACGATGGTCCGGGTAGTACTCCTGATCGTTGATGCGCGGCGCGATCAGCGTGAGCTCAGAGCGTGGCGACTCCGCCGTAAGGAAGCGGTACTCGGAGGTGGTGTGGCTTCCGCTTTCGATGAGGATGTACTTGCCGTCGCGGGTGCGGCCTACGCCTACGTTGAAGCGCTCGTCCGTCTCCTCGAAGATCAGCGGGTCGGGTTCAATTGAACCCACGCTGTGGCGGAAGACTTTGTCGTGGCGTTTGGTCACTGCGTCTTCGGTGGTGTAGAAGAGCGTCGCTGAATCCGCAGCCCACGCAAAGGAGACGACGCGCTCCGCGGTGTCCGGCAGGTCGTGACCGGTGATCAGGTCACGGAGATGCAAGGTGTATTGGCGAAAGCCTGTGTTGTCCGTGGAGTAGGCGAGTAGCCGGGTGTCCGGGCTGACGCTCATGCCGCCCACCGCCATAAACGCCTGACCCTGGGCGAGCACGTTGACGTCCAGCATTACCTCATCTCGCGCCTCGGGGTCCGGCAGCAGCGTGCCGTCTTCATCCCGGACGCCGCGCCGCCGGCCGTGGATGGGGTATTGGCTGCCCTCCACGGTTCGCGTGGAGTACAGCCAACCCTTGTCCGGAACCCGAACGGATTCATCCGTCTCCTTGATGTGCGAGAGCATCTCCTTGTAGAGCGCGGCCTGCAGCGCCTCGGTGGGCTGCATGGCTGCGGCGGTGTAGGCGTTTTCCGCCTGCAGGTGGGCCAGCAGCTCCGGCGAGGACTTCTCGCGCATCCAGGCGTAGTCATCCTGCAGGGTGTGGCCGTGGAGGACGGTGACAGTAGGCTGGCGGCGGGCGATGGGCGGTTCAGACTGCGGCATGCTCAAGGAAAGCTCCAAGCATAAGGATACAGTGGAGCGGACGGTACTTTCTCGGATGGCTGGCGGCTGACCCATCCGCGAAGCCCTCTTTCACACAATCGTCACAGCAGCCTAACGGAACATCTAAGTCCGAAGCGGCGTAGACTCGGGTGTGACTCTCATGATGCGCCGCCTCTCACATCTGCTCGTCTGTCTGCTTTTTCTCTCCGCCGGTCTGTTGCACGCGGAGAAGGTGGCCGACCTTCCGCTTCCCTCCTCCTATGTCAATGATTTCGCCGGCGTGCTGAGCCCGGCGACGAAGCAGACACTCGAAGATCTGTGCGTGCAGCTACATCAAAAGGCGAACGCCGAGATCGCCGTCGTGACGATCAACACGCTGGACGATGACCAAAGCATTGAGGAGTTCACCGGCGCGCTCGAAGAGAAGTGGAAGTTCGGCAAGAAGGGCTCGGATCGCAGCGCGATCTACGTGCTGGCGGTTCAGCCCCGCAAGGTGCGGGTGGAGGTCGGCTACGGGCTCGAGGGCATGCTGCCAGACGCCAAGGTGGGCCGCATTCTCGATCAGGCGCTTCCCGAGGAGCAGCAGAACGACTGGAACGACGCGACTAAGACCGCGGTCAACGGCATCGCGCAGGTGATCGCCGCGGATGCGCAGGTGACGCTGACGCCCACGGTCCACCGCTACCATCGCGAGGGCCAGCCTTACGGGCAGCGCGGCCAGTTTGGCCTGGGCCAAATCATTCTGGGCGTCCTGTTCCTCGCCGTTCTTGCCGTACTGGTGCTGACCGGCAACGCCGGCTGGGCGTGGATGCTGCTCTGGAG
>CAXTRZ010000057.1:0-8385 GCA_964246715.1 uncultured Acidobacteriaceae bacterium
TCTTCATCGTAGGAGCATCGTCTCAATTGGCGACAACAGGCCAATGCACTCATTCAGCATGGCACCTTGAAGCTAGGGATAAGCAAAATGGCAGAGGATCGGTTTGGGCGGGCGGGGGGTCAATCTAGTTCCTTGGTGTTCAAATCGCTATAAGACAGAACAGCCGTTGCACGCGCCCCGACAATCACAGTGTTTCCGTACGCTCTCGCAGCTCTCTTTTCGAAGCGTCTTATGTCCTTGACCGCGGTAACCGTACCCTTTGAACCCGCAAAGCGGAACCTCCGACGTTCCCGCAGGCGCGGGCCTTTTGGTACCAATGGCTGCTCTGCACAAAGCCGGGAGAGAAGAAGTTCCGCGAAAACCCCGTCGCCTTTGGGCAGGCGCAGTGGGAGGCCTGGAGTCCTGCCGGATGGTACAAGCAGAGTGATCTCGATGAGGCAGCCAAGAGTTGGGCAGGCAAAGACTTCGAGGATGTGGTCCTGCATGGTTATCGCTCCCGGTGGGGCCACACGGATCAAGATCCGCAGTACGCCGAGCTGCAAGCTCGTTTCGATTCCACAAGGACAATCGGCACTCCGACGCTGTTGTTGCACGGCCCGCGAGGATCGCTGCGAGCTCGTGCCTACAACAGATGGAGCTGAAAGGAATTTCGCTTCCCCCTATCATCGCGTCCTGCTTGACGGGGCACTTTCCTCAACGAGAGAATCCAGAGCTGAGTGCCGCAATCATTCTGGAACATATACGACAGAATGGGACTTGAGACTGAGGCTGAGCGACTGCTAATTACGTCCGCGCACGGAGCCGCATCCTACCGCTCATGAAGATTTCGTTTCGTACCGCAGTTCTGGTTCTGCCGATGATTTTTTCAGGAGTGCAGCTTCTCTCCCAAGGGCAGGTTCCTACGCATGACGTGCCCGTAGGCCGTTTGGAGCAAGTCGCCACCTTCAACGGCCCAATGCCTACCGGTGTGACTGTCGCGCGCACCAATCGCATCTTCGTGAACTTCCCCCGCTGGGGTGATGATGTGCCCTTCACAGTGGCTGAGATAGTAAACGGCAAGGCAGTGGCTTTTCCGGACCCAAAGATCAACGATTGGCCCGGGAGGAACACGTCTGACCCGACCCAATACAAGGATCAGGAACAAAACCAATCGCACTTCGTTTCGGTTCAATCCGTCGTGGTCGATCCGGCGAACAGGGTGTGGGTCCTGGACGCAGGTTCCCCAATGCTCAAGAACGCGCTGCCGGGAGGCCCGAAACTCGTTGCCATCGACCTAACGACGAACAAGGTCGTCAAGCGTATCCTCCTGCCACCTACGGTTGCGGGGCCGACGAGCTACATGAACGACGTACGGTTCGATCTGCGCATCGGCTCACCTGCAGGCACGGATGGCATCCGCGGTATCGCCTACATCACCGACTCCTCCGAGAAAGGTCCTACCGGCTTCGTCGTCGTCGATCTCGCGACTGGCCAGTCATGGCGCAAGCTCGACGACATCCAAGCGGTTAAGCCTGAACCGGGTTTCCTGATGTTCGCCGAGGGTCGACCTCTATACAAGACTGAACCGGGGAAGCCAGCTAAGCCAGGCATCTTTGCCAACGACTCGTTGGCCATCTCCGCCGACGGTTCCAAGCTCTTTTTTTGTCCGGTGTCCTCGACAAAGCTGTACAGCGTGCCTACTGCCGCATTGCGCGATAAGAGCCTGACGCCGGAAGCAACTGCCAAACAGGTCGCGTTGGTTACTGGCAAGGAAAGCTCAGATGGACTCGAATCTGACGCTGAAGGCAACGTGTACTCGACGGCCCCCGCTTCTGGCAGCATCCTCAAGATTAGTTCTAACCCTAACTTTGCAGGAGGGGTAGAAGTGTCGACGCTGGTCCATGATCCGCGTCTGCTTTGGCCTGACACCATGAGCCTTTCAGACGACGGCTACCTTTACGTCACAGCCAATCAACTGTTCAATCAGCCGTCGATGCATGATGGTAAAGACCTACGCCGAAAGCCCTACATGCTGTTCCGTGTAAAGGTGGATGCGAAGCCGATTCGATTGCAGTGATTCAACGAGGTGAAGACATGAACAAAGCAAACGGCTGCCCGTAGGCAGCCGTTTTGTCGTTGACCAATGACTATTCCGAACGCGTCTCAATACCTGAACATGAAAATGCGAGGGGAAGTGGCCTGCCGTTTTCAACCTTTGTAGAAAATGCGATTGCATTCGACATCGCCGCAGAGACCGCATGTTCTTCGTCTGGAATATCAACGGGCAGCACGAAGGTCTCACCGCTCGCCGATCCTTCTGGAGGGTTGAAGCGCGTAACTATCACATTGAACTTCTTGATTCCATTGAGTCTCCCGGCTATTCAGTAACGGCAGGTCGTACGGTTCACTTGATTGCGTGCTAGGAAGGGACTTCTTCTAGACGAGTCGGCATTTCAGCGCTCTTGCCATTGTCTGCGAGACGCCGAGTTGCGAGCAGACCGTAGACGAACAATCGCGCCCGGTTGATGCCTCCCAAGGGACGATGCGCGGCAAGAGCATGCGCTGGGGAGAACGTCAGGTCCTCAAAATAGCCGTCCTTCGCTGGGTCCCATGCAGCCTGTGGTGGTATCACCAAGTGAGCGACCGTCTGATACTGCGAGGCGGTCTCGGACCACTCTGCTTGCGCATTTTCAATGGGCATATCTTCGAGACCCGTGTTGAGCTGCACGCGAAGATCGAACTCAGCCGGATGTGTTCGGAAAAAGTCATTCATCGCGTCGCGCAGCGCATCTGGTGTCTCGGGATCGAACGGCTGCTGCTTGAGCTCCTCCAGAGCTGCCGATGCTGGAAAGAAGCCCAGCTTCGCCACGTACTCTCCATAGCGAAATGCGGGCTGGGAGAAATATTCTTCGGCTGCAGGATGCACGACGGGATGACCATAAAAGGCCAGCTTCTCGGAGTTCGCTCCAACTGCATTCAGAGCCGCGTTTGTCGCCCTGGCGACGGTCGAGCCCGCACCCTTAACGCTGTCCGAAAGCTTCGGGGCAATCTCGGCATTCGGCCTGAAAGCCTGCAGGAACTCCTTCATGCCGCCGGCCAGGAACTGCTTGCCGACATCGAAGACGAAATCCTGGGTCTCAGCCGTATGGCCGTCGAGCTTTGTGCCCTTCACGCCTAGAACCTTTACGGACATACCACGATCGGTAGACAGCTTGGAGTCGTCCAGAAGTTCACCGGGTGCCTGTGCCATTCGAATCAGCACCTCGTACCGGCCAGGCTGCGCGAACATTCCTTGCGCCAACACTTGAGGCAGACCATCTTCGACGATCAGTTCACCTTTCAAGAGACCGTGTGCTTTGGCGTGAGAGATGCGTACGGAACGTCCGTACTTCTCGCGCGCCAATTTCATGCCGTCGGTCATAACATCTGCGATCTTTTGCTTCGTCTCGGCTTCGTCAGGAGCAATCGTTTCGACATCTTCGCGGTACAAAAGGTAATTCGGCATGGCTATGAAAGCTCCGGGGTATTGATAAAGGTTTTTTCGGACGAGTCCGAAAGTGAGATGCATATGCGATGTCTCGCTTGCTGACAGAGTGTTGTCACTTCAGGCAGGCACTTCAGCAATATGCGAAGGTTCAGATCGCACGCGGTCATTCCGCTGAGCTCTATACTTGATCGCTTCCTCGTAGGCCTTGAGCCGTGACCGCATAATGCCGCCCAGAGGGCGATGCGCTTCGAGAGCATACCACGGACTGAACGAAAGCCGTTCGTCGACGAAAAGCTGACGAGCATCGGAGTACGAGTCTTGAGGGTGGACGGTGATACGGGCCACGGTTTGCCAAGGGCTTTTGTCTTCTGGCCACTTCTTGTCCCCAGCTTCAATCGGAAAGTCTCTGTCTTTTCTCTTCCACTGTGGGATCCTCCGGCTGCAGAGCGAGTTGGACCTTCACGTCCCAGAGTCCAGTCTCATCGCTGAAAAACTTCTTGATCAACTCCTCCAGCGCGTTGTAATCCTCTCCGAGATCGACCGACTCGCCTGTCAGTTCTCTAAGATTTTCAGAACCGGGGGCGAAGCCGATCTTTGCGATGTACTTCCCGTAGCGGAGAGGGGCCACTGTAGAAAAGCTTTCCCCGAGTATGTGGGTCGCCGATGCTCCGATCCCTTCCAAGGTGGCTGAAGGGAGATTCACTGCCTTCAGCACAGCATTGGTGGCGCGGGCCGCCACCGAGACAGCGTGCTTTACCCCTTCGGGCGTATCGAGGTTCTTATCAAAGGTCTTGATCTGTTCGAGAAAGCCCCTTGGGTCTGGAGCGGTGAAGGCGTTAGCATTGATGCAGACGAAGTCTTGAGTAGTGTTGTCGCCGTGGTTTGCGACCTTCGCTCCGTCGACATTAAGTACTTTAATGGCAAGGCCACGCGGACTGGACACGTTATCTGCCAACATATCGCCTGGATTTGTAGAAAATCTCATTACGACAGGGTGCGATCCGACGGCCGAGAATAGACCTTGCGCCAAGTGGTCGGGCAAGTTCGCAAGCACCTCTAACGTGCCAATCAAGACACCATGCGATTTCGCATGCACCGGACGGTATGCGTGGCGATATCGCGTGGCCATGTGGCGCGTGATGTGCTGCATCGTTCGCGACAACTCATCGAAGGTGACGTGTTCATCGGGGGCAATCGTCTCAACGTTCGGGCTGTAAAGCAGGTAGTTCGTGCTGACGGACATGCGATCTCCTGGTGCTTGAATTAGTTCTTTTGGAGCGGCAACACAACCCTTGACACTTCCACTCGTCATACACGACTGCCCTGATCAGGCTAGGCGTACACTGGAATTATGGCAAGAACGCACGAAAAGGTGGGGTACGCACCAAAAAGTAAGGTCAGCGGCAAACCGGGACACACAGCAGACGATTGGTCTGCTGATGCTGCCGAAGAGGCCTTCAAGCTTCTGGAGGGTCGATGGAAGATGATGATCGTCTTCCACCTCTTTGACAAAGGTGTGATGCGCTTTTCTGAACTCGAACGTGCGATCCCGCTGGCCTCGCAAAAGATGCTCATTCAGCAGCTTCGTAGTCTGGAGGCTAAGGGCCTGGTCTTTCGGACCATCTACAGGGAGATTCCGCCCAAAGTTGAGTACGGTCTGACCGAGTTGGGACAAGCGTTACGGCCCGCCTTGAGAGAGCTTGTTCAATGGGCAGCGCTTCGCAGAAACACTCATTCCAACGGCGCCATCTAAGTGCCCGAGGAACCATCTTCTCGTCCGAAGCACTGACGAAGCCGCTTGTGAGAAACAATCTGCGTCGATGAGTGACTTGGCGATTTCTCACCCATTGAGATAAAAAATTCCGAGAGCGGCGTTCATCAGAACTGACAATCCTAAGGACGGACGTCTGTCGGTCCACGCCGGTTCAATCCAACCTTCGATATTGCCTTTGAGTTCGAAACAAAACAACAGCTGTGACTACCATCAAGGCTGCTGTAGCCCATTTCACCCGAGTCGATGAGGTGGACTTTTCCCTCCGCTCAGGCTGAGGCAAGGGATTCCCGGAAGTCGCGGCGAGAATCAAACGCGCGGCTAGGTCTGGTTGGTCCCATTGGGGAAAGTGACCGCAGCTCGGGAACCAGAAGAGTTGCGCGTCCGGAAACTTGGCTTTTGCCCGGGCGGCCTGGCGCGGCAGACATACGTGGTCGTGCTCGCCCCAACCAATCACGAGAGGAGCCAGGATGGAGCCTTTGGGGCTGCCGCGCTGCACCTCGCCGTGGGCCAGGTTCCCGAGGAGCTCATCGAAGGAAGGAGACGCTGCGAAGGACCGCATCTCGGTAAGCGTGAGGTCGGAGGGGAGGGACCACGGATGCGCGGAAAACTGAGCAAACAGTGCGGTGCGACCGATTGGACTGCTCGTGATGGCGGGCATCACGGGTTGCAGGGCTCGCACGAGGCGCACTGACGCCGCCACGGAGTGGTAAAAGACGGGGATCTCCCAGCCTTCCCAGAAGCCTCCCGGATCGAGTGAGACAACGGCGCCGAGGATACCGCCGCGCCGGACGAGCTCAAGAACGAGGCGTGCTCCCATCGAGCTTCCGACCGCATCGATGCCCAGCAGACTCTCTTCTCTGAGATATTCCGTGACCGCATCGGCGAGCGTGCCAATCGACACGGGACCCGACAGTGGCGGCGTTTGGCCGTGGCCGGGGAGGTCAATGGCTATGACTTCACGGCCGCCCGTTGTGAGGCGGTCGATCACAGGCCCCCAGGATGCCCAACTTCCGCCGATGCCATGTACCAGAAGAAGCGGTTTACCCGATCCGCGACGAACTGTGTGGAACTTCATCCGTGTTTGGATGCGCATTTCACTCGCTGCTTCTCCTGGTTGTGGTTGAGCGGGTACCGAGAAGTCGCACTATGGGAAGTGATTTCGTTCAGGCGAATCTAAGGGCTGACTGGCTAGAGCAGGCTTCCAATAAAACCGCGTTCCTCGCTGCTAACCCCACCTGCGGTTGACTCGCCACTCCATCAGTCGCTGGTCTGCTGTCAACCTCGACGTAGACGAAGTCCCATGATGTTGCCGGTGCTCCAAGGATATGCCTCGGAGCACCGAGAACGCGTTACGCGCTAGCCTGGAGCTCTTCCGAGATCCGCTGCGTTATTGCCACGTGCTCTTTGAATGTGGCGAGTGAGAGTGTTCCGAGATGCCGTCCCTGGCTTTCTGCCATGTTGCCTTTCGGCGGAGCCGGGTGTCCAAGGTAGGCCTGGGTGAGATCCCGGAGTTCCTGGTGGTTCTCCAGCTGAGCCGCAATGTATGCCTTGTCAAACTCAGGACCGGCAGGAGCATTCTGAATCTTCTCGAGCGTTGCTTTGGCTTTCGCGGTCATGGTTGGAATCGGCGTGCCAAGGTCTTTCAGCACAGTGGTTACGGCAATCGCTTCGGTCAGTTCGAATCCTGCGAACTCCTTGGCGTCGGCCTTGGATGCGCGGTCAACTGCGATTTTGCTGGTCACCAGCGAAAGCTCTGCGCGACCAATCACAGCCATCCCAAATTCCTTTACGTTGCTAGGGCTCATCATGCTCGCACCGGGATCGGTGCCAATTGTGGGGTGATCCTGCGCGAGGCTTGTAGCAGCTGATGACAGTGCCAGGCCTGTAAGCCCCAAGCCAGCTGCGGTCGCACCTTTGAGAAAACTACGACGGTTAGCGCTCGTGCGGTCTGGTTGGTTCTGGCCTGTGGTGACAAAGGATTTCATGAAGCTCCTGGAGTAAAAACTGCTGTTGCGTGCATTGGACAGTGACGTGCCTGCGAGGGTCCGCAGAGTCTGGTGCGTACCCTCAAGACTAGGAGTAAGCTGGATACATGGCAAGAACGCACGCAAAAGTGGGGTACACACCAAAAGGTAAGGTGAAGGAATCACCCGGGCACACGAAAGAGGACTGGTCGGGTGACGCGGCTGAAGAAGCTTTCAAACTCATAGAGGGGCGCTGGAAGATGATGATCCTCTTCCATCTATTTGATAAAGAATTGTTGCGCTTTTCAGAGCTTGAGCGTGCGATCCCTTTGGCTTCACAGAAGATGCTCATCCAACAACTTCGCGATCTCGAGCGAAATGGAATCGTAAAGCGCACCATCTACCCTGAGGTGCCTCCAAGAGTGGAGTACAGTCTGACGGACCTGGGGCAAGCACTCCGCCCTGCACTCCATGAACTCGTCCAATGGGCAAACCTAAGGAGGAAGAGGGTGTCGGATGAAGCCTCGATTCGTTGAGGATCTCTTCGTGTTGATCATCTGCGCATCATCTCTCTGCCTAGCCGCTGACGCAGGGTCGGAAGACACACCAGGTATCCGCTAGTCGCCTTGTGTTTACCAGTGCCGATCTCGAACGATGCCAACAGGCCTTACCGCGATTCGAGTCCTCCGGAGAACAGGCAGCCAAAGCGGTCGTTCACGGGTTCTTGCAAGTTTTGTTTACAGCCGAGGTAACGCTCCGTCGCCAAGACGGAGGCGTGTCCCAGAAGGAACTGAATTTGCTCCAGTTCACCGCCGTTCACGTGGCAGAGCTTTGCACAGGTTCGCCTGAGATCATGCGGGGCTAGGTGATCGAGCTCTAGACGTAGCGCACAATTCCGGACCACATACCAGACGACGTTCTCCGAGATCCCGGTCCCCCAGGGTGTTCCGTGACGGCTTACTGCCCTGAACACTCGTCCCGTCGTGACCGATGCAGCTGTCAGCCACCTGTCAACGGCACACTTCACCCAGATCGGCATCGGAACTGTCCGGACATGATTGCCCTTGCCGACGAGATCCACGATAGCCCAGTGTCCCTGTCGGATTTGGATGTCTTCCTTTCGCAGGCCCGACAGCTCGGCTCGGCGCAGACCACAGCCAAGCAGGATCGATAGCATAGCG
>CAXTRZ010000057.1:8395-11604 GCA_964246715.1 uncultured Acidobacteriaceae bacterium
GCTATGGCGCGCGGTGCGCTTCCATTCAGCCCCGCCGCCGGACTTGCTTCGCCCCCGGAACAACGCGGCTATCTTCCACGGAATGTAAACCGCAGCCATGCCCAGCGCCCGGTACGCCGACGCGGGCGCATCGGCCACGCGGAAGCCGCCGAGCACGTATAACAAAAACCCTGCAAAACACGTAATGCAAAGCGCGGCGCAGACCGCAGCCGAGCAAAATCGCGATCATAGCGACATCCCGGAGGTGGCGTAAGCCTTGCCCACTCGCTTTCTCAAGAAGCAACCGAGCCTGCTCGCGGTTGAGCCAGTTACCCGCCCGGCAGCCCAGTTGCTTTACACCCTTGACTCGCCTAATGCCAGCAGCAAGTTCTGGACTCAGCAGACCCGAATCCGCCGCCTCGTAGGCTAGCCTCCTGACCGCTGCCAGCCTCTGGTTGATCGTGCCGGCGGCTAATCCGAGCGATTCTAGGTGGAGACGGAAGCGGAGAACGACAGTTCGATTAAGGGCAAGTCTTGGTTCGGAACAGTACCAGGTGATGAACTGCTCCATTGCAAACTTGTAGTTGCGCCTCGAACGCGGCGAACTCAAGCTGTTCAACACTGCGCCTTTCGCATGATCCAGATCCGGCAGTCGGAGAACGACCTTCTGCACCAACGGCTTCTTGGTCCTCTTGGGCATACGCGCGGCCTCCTCTGCCGCAGAACATGCCCAACATTTATGCGCCTATCTCAGCAGCCCAAGCGAGTGGGCTAGACGAGCGCATAGGCGATTTAGCAACCATCAAGATGTTGTCCGCTGGAGATTGCTGCCCACTGGAGCGGAGTTCAGGGGTGGTAACTCCCGTTTCACGCATTTCCTTAAGGGTGAGATATTCGCTTGTTTGCGGATATCTTCCGCGGCTTCTGTCCTCTTCGTAGACCGTGCTTCTTGATCTTGGCAGTGATCATGGCCAAAGCTTCTGGGTACCCTCCGGCTCTCACGTCAAGTCTAAGAGTGTCATCGAGAAACGGAGGAATCCTGCAATCCCGATATAGGATTGGTAGGATTTGCATTTTGCCTTTGATTTCCCTTGAGATAGCCGTACGCAGTTCCTTTCTGCACCATCTGGAGCTTACGGAATCGGGTGAGAGGATCGGGACAAAGAAGCGAGAGTGGATCACCCCGTGCAGTACCTTTTCCACCAACGAATCGCCTACCTCGATCTGCTGTTTGTCTAGGAAAAACTTGACACCACGATCCTGCAGGTCCTTTGCAAGCTTCTCCGCAAACTTCTGATCTTTCCAGTTGTAGGAGATGAAACCGTCCGGTGCAAACCGCCGATCGTATCTTTGGCTGAGCTCCCTAACGATTTTACAAAGTTCGTCAATGGCAAGAGCGTTCGCTTCTGAAAGCCCCGCTTCTATAAACTCTCGTCTGCAAGACGCACACACTCGCGAGCGCAGCATGTTCTGCCAGATGTCACTAATCTTCGGGCAGTAATCACCTATGCATCCCGTTATGGTTCTGGCGTGCCTTTTCCACTGTCGAGCCTGAACTTGATCGCTTAGTGACAGGCTTAGATAGGGGATGTTTCCAACTAACATTTCTGCGAGGTACAGGTACAGTGGCAGCGTTGGAAAGTGCTGCTCCCAATCTGCAGTGGAGATCAGACTTGTGCGTCCAGGTTCAGCGTCTGCAAACGAACCAGTCATTAAGGGCCGTCGGGTGATCAAGAAGGAGGCTCTACGCCATCCATTAGCCGTCTTCTCGCGAAAGGCCAACTCCCATTTACGGTGCCGTGCGATTTGCTGATCTCCGGAATAGCAGAAGTCGGATTTATCGCGAGAACAAACCGACTTTGGTTTGAGTTCACAAGCTCTACCGCTCTCGTCAAGTCTTTGTGCTTGGCAAGACTGGGACTCACAAGAATCTGCAGTTCGGATCTTCTCGGCATTCCGGCGCCTCCGGACATCAGTAAACCATATGAAACTGGCGCATTCGCGTTGCCGTCATGCAAACGCTTCGGAGGGGCTTCTAGGTCCCGTCGGGCGTCAAAGTTATTGTTGTTGAAAACAGGCCAATGTACTCATCGAACCTGATAGGTCCTCATAAACGCCGTTGTGGTGATTAGGGTTCGCGAGCGGTAAAGGGGAAAGTGCAGAAGGGGGAACGTCTTCTGCCGCGAGGCCGGCGAGCGCGGGCCGGGAGAACAGCGGGCAGAGGGTGCAGGGAGAAACCGAAGAGGGTTCTTCCTGCCGTTTTTAGCAAATCCAACAAAGCGGCCCCGGACGAATCCGGGGCCAGTATGCAAGGCGTTAGGCCGCTTTCTTTCGCGTCCCCTCTTTCTTTGCTGTGGCCTTGGCTGCTTGCTTCTTCGCGCCAGATGCTTTCGGCGTTGACTTCAACAGCTTCGGTTTCTTGGGTGCGAAAACCTGCTCGGCTTCGACCAGCAAGTCGGGCTGATTTCCGTGCGGGATGGCGACGTGGTCAGAGAGCAGGATGCGCAGGGCGAAGCCGGTTAGCTTCTCGTCTGCTGTGCTGGCGAGCGCAGCCAACACTATCTCCTCGTCACTCTGCTCGGTGTTCTCGTTGCCGTCGGCAAAGTGGCTGGCTACGTCCTCAAGGAAGCTATACGCTTCGATGTGAACGAGCAAGCGAAGGAACACACGCATCTGCGAGGCACTCAGGGTCGCGGGTGCCTGGTCGATGATGCGCTCGAAAGTGGAGACTCGCGCCTTACGCTGTTTTTCGCGTTTGGCTTGCTCGGCTTCGTACTCCTTCTGTTGCCGCTCGAACTCGGCCTTGCGCTCCTCCTCTTTGCGCTTCTGCTCGGCCTGATACTCGGCCATGCGTTCTTCGTGTTCGGTCTCGCGCTGTTCCGCCTCTTCTGCCGTCTCGTGTTCGGGAGCGGGTGTCAAGGATGGCGGCGGTTCGACGGCAGCGCGGGGCTGGTGGTTGGTGTGCACCGGGCATTCGGGGTCGAGGCAGACGGTGATGGTGCGACCTGCGTTCTTGCCAAATGCGATGATGGCTCCCTTGGCGCTTGGGCAGGGTGGCTCTGCGTCCGGGTTGTCGGGTTCGGGGAGCTCGCGGTATTGGTTGCGCTGAAGCGCACCGGGCCGCTGCTCCTTGGGGCTGCGCCATGCCGTCTCGATGCTGACAAGCTCCGGCCTCGCGGCAAGCTGGCGGTCGATGTGCGCCGTCACCTTGGCTTGAAAGCACGGAGCAT
>CAXTRZ010000058.1:0-2000 GCA_964246715.1 uncultured Acidobacteriaceae bacterium
GAAGAAAGCCTGAGCCTGTCGCTTTTCTGTTGACAGGCCGGCTACTGCCCCATAGGTTGCGTCATCACCGAGGCGATCTTGCCTCGGTTCAACTGATGCAGGAACACATGCACTACCACCTGGAAATTGTCCTCCCTCCGGTTGAGGACTTGAGCGCCGCCGTCGCGCAGATTATGAAGCCGTTCGACGAGTGCCCAGATACGGAGGGTGAAGACGAGGACGCAAGCTCAACGAGAAACTCCTTCTGGGACTGGTACGTCATCGGTGGCCGCTGGGCAGGCACCAAGCTGGAATGCTCACTAGACTCGGACCGCAAAGAGGCTTTCTTCGCCGAACTCACGAAGCGCAACATCACGGTAAGCACGGTTCAGGCTGGCAAGCATGAACTATCACCGGCCAGCCAGATTCCCATGGTGGATGCGCTCTGGAACGAGTTCTTCCCAGACGCGCCGGTGAAAGTCTGCCCATTCTTCAATCACTTCAACGATCAATACAAGGGAACACCTTTTTTCCCGGACGTGATGACGCTTGGGCAGACGCCGAAGAACCTGACAGCATCCAGCGTGATCGTCGCCGGACCGGGGTGGAAAGACGATGGAACGCTAGAGGCCAGATATCTCATCCAGGATCAGGTTTGGAACGGCGTCAACTTTGTAGTAACGCAGTGGGATGGATTGGTTTCTTCGGCGATCGAGAAATACCTCGAACGCTACAAGGAAGCTGCGGTCGCCAAGTTTAGGCCAGCAGATGACTGGCTTGTCGTCACTGTGGACTATCACTCATGACCCCAGCGGAACTCTGCTCCGCTCGTGCTGCGCTCGGCCTGTCTCAAGCCGCCATGGCGGAAAGGATCGGCCGCAGCCTGCGCCAGTACAAGGCGTATGAGTGGGGTGAATATCCGATCCCCAAGATCGTCGAGATAGCGGTGAAGGGACTCCGTCTCGATTCTCTTCAAAGAAAACAACGAAAGACCGCGCCATGAATGCCGTAACATCCTCCGCCACGCTTTACTTCAAAGTCGAGGGTACGGAACTCCTCGCTGTCTGCGAAGCTTGGCGCAAAAGATATAACGTAGCCCGTGCTGCCGCATCTGAGTTCGCTAAAAAGCACGGTAGTGACGGCGTATTCCCCGACTTGCATGGCGATCTCATCGCGATCACGATCCAGGAAACTATTCCATCGGGATGGCGCGTACAGAAAGCTAGGCGTGTTGCATGGCAAGACAGATTAGTTCCTGCAAAAGGACTGACCGGAGACGCGATACGTGCCGAGATCGAAGCGCTCCCGAAACACCCCCACAACCGGGAGATCGCCGAGGCCATCAGCCACCCATGCCAAGTCTCCTGGGAGTCAGCCAACGGACGTGGTTTCAGCTCCATGGGATATGCCTTCGATCCCGTGCAGCTCTGCTGGGCCGGCGAAACCTTCATCATCTCCTGCCCGAACGCCGAGAAGTACGTTGCGGAAACTCGCGCGCAGCACCCCGGCTGCACCGTAACGCGAGGTGAATGGACATTACCGCCAGGACTTACGGCGATATCCAAAGCACAGGTCGGTCTCATCTTCGCGCAGCAGGCTGTCGCGGACGAGCAAGCGGTTTAACCACAGAGCGGATTTCCCAAAGCATGACCCCTCTTTCCGCTCTCCGCCGTCCGCGCTCAAGCATGGATCAACTCGACCTGTTCGCTGGGCTGTTCGCTCCAGCCGCGCCGCCAGTGGAAGTGTCCACCGAGCCCGAGCCAGCACCGTCAGAAGCGCCGGAACCGCCGAAAGCCGTAGTCATGACCGAACAGGAGACGATTCCCGAGTGTGATCCCTTTGTCGTCGACCTGCCTGAACATGCACAGCCGTCACGCGACTTCCAGATCACCGAGCAGCACCGCATCGGCGCCAAGCAGCAAAGCCTTCACGATGTCCGAGACGCGGCTGAAACCGCTGTCAAGCATGATGGCGAGCCGTACGCTCAGGGCGGCAGCGACCTCTGGCAGCACCTCCATAGG
>CAXTRZ010000058.1:2010-11474 GCA_964246715.1 uncultured Acidobacteriaceae bacterium
ACCGAGCAGCACCGCTTGGTCGTCGGCATCTTGGCCGAGAAGGCGCGTGACAAGGTTGCAGCTATTCGAACCTTGAAGGTGCTGGAAGCCGAGGACCGCGACGCCACTGAAGATGAGAAGGCGATACTTGCCCGCTACGTCGGCTGGGGTGCGATGCCGAACGTCTTCAACAACTGGCAACCCGATCACCTCCAGGCCACCGCGCACGAACTTCAACGACTTCTCGACGACAAAGAACTGGCTTCCGCAAGAGCCTCGACGCCAAACGCGCATTTCACATCTCCACTCGTCATCAAGGCGATGTGGGCCGGTCTCCGGCACCTGGGCGTCTCCGGGCCAGTACAGATTCTTGAGCCCGCGATGGGCGTTGGTAATTTCCTCGGGCTCATGCCGGAAGGATTTGAGGGCAGCAAACGAACCGGCGTCGAACTCGACTCGGTGACAGCCCGTATCGCGGAGCGCCTCTATCCCGATTCGACGATCTTTGCCAAGGCATTCGAGGAGAGGCCCCTACCCGACAACTACTTCGATGTTGCGATCGGCAACGTTCCGTTCGGGAATTATGGCGTCCACGATCCCGAAATGCCACGCGGAATGACCGCGGCGATCCATGACTACTTCTTCGCCAAATCGCTATCGAAGCTTCGGCCGGGTGGTGTCATGGCGTTGATCACCAGCCGCTACACGATGGACAAGGAGAATGAGGCCGTCCGCAAGTATCTGGACGAGCGCGCCGACCTCTTGGGCGCAATCCGCCTGCCTAATACAGCCTTCAAGGAAAATGCGGGCACGGACGTCACTACGGACATTCTGTTCCTGCAAAAGCGCGAGCCTGGGCGAGCACCTAGAGGCCATGCCTGGCGCGGCTTGGAGCGGGTCGATTCCGGCGACTATGTCATCCGGCTCAACGAGTATTTTGCTTCGCACCCTGAGATGATGCTGGGCGAGATGACGCTGACGCGTGGTCAATATGGCAACAGTGAACCGACTCTCGAAGGCGAGCTGACCGAAGGCACCCTGGCGACTGCAATGGCGCAGCTGCCAGCGAGCGTCTACACGCCACGCGAGCGCCAGCGCCCGCCGCCGCTGGCAATCCGTTCCCCTGACACCATCGACGGAGTGAAGGACGGCGCCTATCTGGAGCATGAAGGCGCGATCTACATCCGAAACGGCAATGAGATAGAACCGGCTGCTTTACCCGAAACCGTTGCGGCGCGTGTTCGCGGGCAAATGACCGTCAGGGATGCTGTTCGAGAGGTGTTCCGAACCCAGCTTGCCGATTGTTCAGAAGGCGAGATCGTCAGAGCCCGCCTTGAACTCAACCGCCGATACGACAACTACACCCGCCGGTACGGGCCGCTTTCGTCGCGGGAAAACATCCGGGCCTTCGCTGGCGACCCTGACCAGCCGCTTCTCCTGTCGCTCGAGAACTACGATACGGAGGCAAAGACGGCCACCAAGGCAGCGATCTTCGACCGGCGCACCTTGCAGCGCCACAAGCCGGCAGATCGCGTCGATACCGCAGCCGAGGCTCTGGCCATCTCGCTGAATGAGACGGGCCGGATCGACTGGCCCATCATGCAGAGGTTGACAGGGCGCTCGGCAAAGCGAAATCAGCGTGAACTCGACGCTATGATCTACCGCAATCCCGAAGGCGAATGGGAAACTGCGGATAGCTACCTCAGCGGCGATGTGCGCGCCAAGCTGAAGACGGCTCTGGCGGCCGCCGCCCTTGATCCGACATACGAACGAAACGTCTCTGCGTTGAAGGCTGTTCAGCCCGAAGACCTCTTGCCTGGCGACATCAGCGCCCGTCTCGGCTCTCCATGGATACCGACCAGCGACGTCAAGCGATTCATCGTCGAGACGCTGGATGCTCCTTCGACCACGATCACCGTCACCCATTCCGGCGCTATCGCCTCCTGGGCCGTTACAGCCGAATGGAGCGCAAAATCAAGCGTCAGCAATACCACCACACACGGCACGAGCAGGGCGACAGCGCTTGAGCTTATCGACGACGCCCTGAACGGACGGGTTCCTACCATCTACGATCCGATGCCGGATGAAACCCGCGTCGTGAACCAGCAGGAAACGATTGCCGCGCGCGAGGCTCAGCAGAAGCTAAAGGACAGGTTCAGCGAATGGATCTGGCACGACGAAGACCGCGCTCGGCGGCTATCCCGTCATTACAACGACAGATTCAACAACATCCGCCTACGGACCTACGACGGCTCACACCAGACCTTTCCCGGAATGAACCGGACCATGCTGCGGGACGCCGACCTGGACCAGCACCAGAAGGATGCGGTGTGGCGGATCATTCAGAGCGACAACACCCTGCTGGCGCATTGTGTCGGCGCGGGCAAAACGTTCTCCATCACCGCGGCCTGTATGGAAATGCGTCGCCTCGGACTGGCCGAAAAGCCGATGATCGCAGTGCCAAACCACCTGGTCGATCAGTGGGGAGCGGCATTTCTGCAGCTATACCCGCAGGCGAACATCTTCATCGCTGGCAAGGAATCCTTCACCGCCGGCAACCGGCAGAAGGCTATGGCCAGGATCGCAAGCGGTTCCTATGACGCCGTGATCGTGGCGCACAACTCCTTCGAGAAGATACCCGTCTCGGACGAGACATTCGAGGCATTTGTTGAGCGTCAGATTGATCAGCTCGAAGAAGCCACTTACGAAGCTAAGGCAGAGAAGGGCGACTCGCGACGGATCGTCAAGGAGTTGGAAAAAGCGAAGAAGCGACTCAATGCCAAATTGAAGGAGCGCGCCGACCGCGAGAACAAGGACGACGGCGTCACGTTCCAACAGATGGGCATAGACCGGCTGTTCGTGGACGAGGCCGACGCCTTCAAGAATCTTGGCGTCGTGACCAAGATGCAGCGCATCGCGGGCCTGCCGAACACCGAGAGCAACCGCGCGCTCGACATGTACGTGAAGACCCAGTACCTGATCGACCGGCAGGGTGGCAATGTATTCGCCACCGGCACGCCCATCTCGAACACGATGGCCGAGATGTATACGATGCAGCGCTATCTCGCGCCCAAGGGCCTGCGCGCCGCCGGCGTTGAACATTTCGACGCTTGGGCCGCAAACTTCGGTGAAGCCGTCACGTCGCTCGAACTCGCTCCCGATGGCTCTGGCTATCGCATGCATACCCGGTTCGCGAAGTTCGTGAACCTGCCGGAGTTGCTTTCCATGTTCCGCACCTTCGCGGACGTGCAGACGGCGGAGATGTTGAACCTTCCACGGCCGGCCCTGGCCGGCGGCAAACCGCAGATCACGGCGGCCCCGGCCTCACCGGAGTTGAAAGCCTTTGTCGCTACCCTGGTCGAGCGCGCGAAGAATCTCAGGTCCGTTGACCCATCCGTCGACAACATGCTGAAGATCACGGGCGACGGCAGGAAAGCCGCCCTCGACCTGCGCCTCATCGACGAAGCACATGAGCCGGACGAGCAGGGCAAGGTTTCGCGGGCGACCGACCGCATCTTTGCGACATGGAACGGGAGCCACGACCGCAAACTTACGCAACTGGTCTTCTGCGACATCTCGACCCCAAACCGAGACCGGTTCAATGTCTACGACGAATTGCGCGAACGGCTGATCCAACGGGGCGTGCCAGAGCGGGACATTGCCTTCATCCACGACGCCGACACCGACGCCAGGAAGAAGACCCTGTTCGACGCGGTAAATGCGGGACGTGTCCGCATCCTGTTCGGCTCGACCGAGAAAATGGGGGCCGGGACAAACGTGCAGAAGCGCCTCAAGGCTCTGCACCATCTGGATGCTCCGTGGCGTCCGCGCGACATCGAGCAGCGCGAGGGTCGGATACTGCGCCAGGGCAACGATAACGATGAGATCGAGATTCATCGCTATGTCACTGAGGGCTCTTTCGACGCCTATATGTGGCAGACACTCGAAACCAAAGCGCGCTTCATCAATCAGGTCATGAATGGCAGCGTCACCGTGCGCCAGGCCGAAGACCTCGAAGGCGGTGCGCTGACGTATGCCGAGATCAAGGCCATCGCATCGGGCAATCCGGCGGTCATGGAGAAGGTCAAAGTCGACACTGAGATACGCAAGCTGGACCAACTCCGCGCTGCGCACCTAAACCAGCAGCACAATATCCGCTGGCAGGTGAAAAGCCTGCCCGAAGACATCGAACGGGCGAAGAAGCAGCATGCGGCATTCGTGGCAGACATGGCCATCCGCGACGTGCATGCGGACGAGGACTTCGCGATGACGGTCGGCGGCCGGACGTACACCGGCAAGGATGCGCGGGCGAACGCCGGCGAGGCTCTGAACCAGGTGGCCTATTCGTGGCGGCACGACCAATCGGTTCAGGTGCGGGGCGCGTTCAAGGGTTTCCAAATCTTGACCCAGGGCCACGTCTTCAGCGATAGCGCGCCCGATGTCTTCATTCGCGGAAACGAGGTCTATCCGGTCAAGATCAATCTCGAGAACCCGCTAGGCACGATCGCCAGCATCGAGCATCTTCTCCGCAGCCTGGATCGTCACGCCGAGACCAGAGCGCAGGAGGTACAGCGCAACGAGAAGACGCTGAAGGACTTCAAGACACAGCTGGACCGTCCCTTCGAACACACGGACCGGCTGAAAGAACTTTTGGCGAAGCAGGCGGAACTGAACGCACTTCTTGATCTCGACAAAAGCGACGCGCAGGCCGTGTCCGACACGACTGGGGAGGTAGCGAAGCCAGCACCAGCCCCTTTCGACGATGAGAGCCGTGCACCGGTCTCCATGGCCGTTGGCGTTGCGGCCGCACGAAATCTCTTGTCGGTGCTTGATCGAGCGCCACCACACACCCGAGCACTTGAGGCAAGCAGATGACCAAGCTCTCCCGAAATATGCGGATGATCTACCGTGAGATCCCAGAGACGTCGCGCTGCAAAGCCAAGTGTATGGACTGCTGCGGTCCGGTTCCTTGGTCGGACGAAGAGTTCTCGCGAGTCCAGGCCGAAGTACCGGTTACCGCAATTTGGAACGAGATCATGGGCGTCCGTGGTCTGCTTAATCCGCTTACAGGACTGTGCCCCTTCGCTTCTCCGGAGGGCTGCAAGGTCTATGACCGTCGGCCCTTCATGTGCCGCTTGTTCGCCACCTCCATCGAGGACACACGGCTGAGATGTCCTCACGGTGTCAAACCACCGGCTCCGCTCTCCGCCGTCAAGGCGGGAAACCTAACTCAGAAGTACATCGAGGCAAGCAGATGATCCGCTACCTTTTCCTGGCCGCCGCCCTGTTCGGTCTGATCTCGGCTCTGACAGCAAGGCATGTGAGCTGGTGGTACGCAGCCGAGAAAGTGACGCGCGTCCTGATCGCTGTCAGCTACCTGTTCCCGCACCATCGCTACTAGCCTGCATCGCCTGGCTTCTCCGTGTAGACGAGGGGATCAATGAATGCCGCCCTCGCCTGCCAGATTTCGCTCTCGAATGGATCACTGGGGACAGGGCTTCGATACCACGATTGCGCATGCACTCGCTCCAGCAGCGAGACGTAAGCCTTCGGGTCGAAATCTACGTCGCTGACGATCATTCCGAAGCGCTTTTGCAAGCCATCGAAAGATTTCCGGTTCACCACGACGAAGATGTCTGGGCGCGCAAGCACTAGGAGTCGAGTAGCGAGAGCGCCTCCGCAATATCGAACCTGGAGGAGCTGTCTGATGATCCCTTCGACTATCGGCCGCTCGAGGTGCTGCAGCTTGGCTGCTGAGCGAAGCGCAGCCTCGATCTGCTTCCGTCTCGGCCGGTTAGCGTCTCCCATGAACTGACCTTGATTCTGTCGAAGCGTGCCCAGGCGCCCCCAAGCGTAGTAGGGCGTCGTTCCGAACATGATGTCGAGATCATGCTTGGTGAGGTCTTTCGACCAGTCCCGGTCGACCAGTTCTCGGCGAACCTCAAGCACCCGCCGGTAGTCATCGAGATTGTTCGGTGCCGCTTTCAATTCAGCGATGAACCGGCCCCAGTCCTCGGTAAGGGCGTCCGTCTGTACCTGGCTCTCAGCGGTGGCCTCCACATCCGAGTCCAGCACCCCTTCCGCCCCCGCATCCTTCACCGCCCTCAAAAGCTGTCTGCGCTTCTCCTCGTAGGCCGCCAGGTCGAACTGGTCGAAAGGCAGCGCCGCTGTTGAAGTCCAAAACCTCTCGAACTCCTTGTCCGCCGAACGCTGCTTGTCCTCCATCGAGAGCATGCTTTCGATATTTTGGGTGCTGCCGGCCCTAGTGAAGTTCATGCTGCCGATGAGGGTTCGGCGAAAGTGCTGATGCGCAAAGATGTAGAGCTTGGGGTGGAACAGCGGGGACGATCCCGCGTCACCATGGATTTTGAGCGTAACGTTCGGTTTGCTGCCCAGCTTTTTCAGCGCCACTGGGTCCGTGCTGTATCCGCCGACGCCGACGACAATACGGATTGACGTCTTGGTGTCCTGGCTCAATAGGAGATCAAGGATGTCCGAACTCGAAACCCAGGCCGTCGCGATGTCGATCTTGGTCGCACCCTCGATCAGGCAGCGGAAATGGTTTCGGAGCTCAGCTCCGGAATAGAAACGCGGCTCGCCTGTGAAGCCTTGCATGCGGTAACTCTACACGGGCTCTTCCGAGCCAGCTCACGGACAGGCGACGCGGACGCCAGACGAAGACAGCTTCCGCCGGATGCTCCGCCGGCCTTAACAGAAGCCAGGGACGTATGATGAGGAAAGGTAAGCCCCTCCGCGCTCCCTACCCCCGAATCGGTGACGCAGCCTAGAGCGATCGCTGGAAATCCGTTCGGCCGGAAAGCGCCAATCACGGCTCCGGGAAGGCCTCCACTGACGGTGATCTGCAGAATCCACGCTACTTCGATCGACACCAACTCCGGGAACCCCCGTGCACCTCAGCGAGGCCGCTCGCGATGAAGGAAGCCGCGGCTCGCATCAAGATCAACAAGCTGTTGGAACATGCCGGCTGGCGCTTCTTCCCGGAAAACGGGAAACCCGCCAACATCCAGTTGGAGCCAAGCGTCACGATCAAGACGGCCGACCTCGACGCGCTTGGAAATGACTTCGAGAAGGCCTCCAAGGGCTTTATCGACTTCCTGCTGCTGGACGCGAAAGGCTTTCCGCTGATCGTGCTGGAGGCCAAGGCTGAGGGTCTGAACCCCCTGAACGGCAAGGAGCAGGCACGCAGGTACGCGAAATCGCAGAACTGCCGCTTCGTCATGCTGTCGAACGGCGATCTCCATTATTTCTGGGATCTCGAACGAGGGAACCCTTACCTCATAACGGCGTTCCCTACGCCCGAGTCCGTCACCGGCTATCGTAAGGTCTCTCCCGATCCGAAGCGCCTGGTCGCCGAGATGGTGGAGAACGACTACATCGTTCAGACCCAGCGTCCCAACTATGCGGCCGAGGCCGGCTGGAAGAACGAAGCGGAGCGCCCTGACTACATCCAGGCGAACAAGCTGCGTTTCCTGCGGCCATACCAGCTCCGCGCGATCCATGCCCTCCAGCGCGCGGTTAGGGAGGGTAAGGACCGGTTCCTGTTCGAGATGGCGACCGGCACCGGCAAGACCCTGACGGCTGCGGCGGTCATCAAGCTGTTTCTCCGCTCGGGCAACGCCAGCCGTGTTCTGTTCCTGGTCGACCGCCTTGAACTGGAAGATCAAGGCAAGAAGGCTTTCGCCTTCCTGCTCTCGTCCGACTCTCGCACGGTCATCTTCAAAGAGAACAAGGATGATTGGCGTCACGCCGAGATCGTGGTCAGCACTGTCCAGTCGTTCCTGTTCGAAAAAAAATAACAGAAGATTTTCTCTCCTACAGACTTAGACCTGCAGATTTCTGACGAAGCTCACCGCTCGATCGGCGGCAACGCCCGCGCCGTCTTCGACTTCTTCGTCGGCGCCAAGCTCGGTCTCACGGCAACACCGCGCGATTACCTGAAGCGGTTCGATAAAGAAAAGAGCCACGATCCTCGCGAGTTCGAGCGCCGCATGCTGCTCGACACATACCGCACGTTTGGCTGCGAGGACGGCCAGCCCACATTCCGATACTCGCTCCTGGATGGCGTGAAGGAAGGGTTTTTGATTAACCCGACCGTGGTCGACGCGCGAAGCGAGGTTACAACCCAGCTTCTCTCCGAGGACGGCTTCGTAGTCGAGTTCAAGGATGAGCAAGGCGAAGACCACAAGGAGACGTACAAGCAGCGCGAGTTCGAAAAGCGCTTCTTCGCTGAAGGAACGAACGAACTGTTCTGCAAGATTTTTCTTGAGAATGCTCTCCGCGACCCGATCAGCGGCGAGATGGGTAAATCAATCATCTTCGTGGTGAGCCAGAACCATGCGGCCAAGCTGACGCAGATTCTCAATCTCATGGCCGACAAGATGTATCCGGGCAAGTATCAGTCGGACTTCGCTGTCCAGGTCACGTCACAGATCAACGATGCGCAGCAGTACACGATCAACTTCACCAACAACAAGCTGCTCGGCACGGCAAACTTTCTGCCTACCTACCGGACCAGCAAGGCGCGTATCTGCGTCACCGTTGGCATGATGACGACAGGATACGACTGCCCCGACCTGCTGAACCTTGGCCTCTTCCGGCCGATCTTCTCCCCGACAGAGTTCATCCAGATCAAGGGCCGCGGCACCCGTAAGCACGACTTCCGGGATGAGCTGTTCGACGACGAGCTGCGTGATGCGGTCGAGCATCCCGAGAAAACGGCTTACAAGCTGTTCGACTTTTTCGCGAACTGCGAGTATTTCGAGGAAGACTACGACTACGACCAGGTGATTGAGCTGCCCAGTCCGGGCGAACCACGACCGCCCCGTGACGCTGGTCCAGCGGCGACACGGGGAGGCTATGACCATCTCGGCGCGGACATCCTCTCGACGATCAAGGAAGAGACGATCGGGCATGAAGGCATGCGCGTCGATCGCATGTTCTACCAACGCTTCGAGGAGACGGTTCGCGAGAACCCTGTCGTCAGGGATGCCGTCGAGCAGGGCGAGTGGGATCAGGTCATCGACTACGTGAATCGTGAAGTCCTGGACAAGCCGGACGAGTTTTTCACACTCGAAAAGCTGCGCAAGGCTGCCGCCGTAGACCGGCGCCTCAGCCTCCGCGAAATCCTTGAAAAGGTCTTCGGCCTCATTCCGCGCTTCAAGTCGAAAGACGAGCTGCTCGAGGAGGAGTTCTCTAAGTTCATCGCCGATCAGAAGCCAACGGAGGACGAGGCGGCGTCTGTTTTAGCGCTCAAGACAATGTTCAAAGCCTATGCGACCGACAGCCAGGTTCGGGAGTCCATAGACAATGGTCACTTTCAAGACCTGGCTACCAACCCGGTCTTCTCCTCGCGGGACATGCGCGCCGTACCCCATAGGTACCGGACGATCATCCCCGCCTACATCAAGGATTACGTCCCCTTGAATCAATTCCTCTCATAAGGATTACATGCTCGACACCGCAAC
>CAXTRZ010000059.1:0-11466 GCA_964246715.1 uncultured Acidobacteriaceae bacterium
GAGGAGCGTTAAATCCTCTTCTTCGCCATCTTTCGGCGAAATCGGCGCGCCTCCTGGCTGCAATCTGTGAGAACTGGGCATCAGGCCGTAATTGTACCTTTCGGAATCTATCCTTTGGATGCGACCCGCCCTCAGAAACGATACGCGAACCGTTTGGCGCACCTGCCCCTCGGTGCTATCCTAATGAAGCTGCGAAGCTCCAGCGGATACACGCATCCGCGTCATTTCGCCTCCCAGCCACGGGCGCATAACTCAGCGGTAGAGTGCCACCTTCACACGGTGGAAGTCGTAGGTTCGAATCCTGCTGGGCCCACCAAATTAGATCAATGTGTAGCTCAATGCTCCGTGAATCTTCTCGCAAGAGCCGGAAAATCTGTGTCACAATACGGTTTCCCGGCCCAATTCAGAGGAGATTCCTGTGGCGATTCAAGTCCATCACAGTCCTATCGATCTTAAAAGTGCGTGGTCTCTGTACTCTTGGGACGCCAGCGGCTACCGGGACGCCCGGGGATTTGCGGCGGCTCCCTACCTGAACTACGAGCTTCCTTCGATTGAAGACGCGCGAACGTTGCAGTTCAAGTACCACACTCTGGATGCCAACAACGGCCCTGTGTGGGAGCCCGATGCCTACAACCGTCGCAGCCGGGTGGCGCAGCCGGCGCAGATGTGGACCTTCGAGCAATCCGCACGCGTACTCTATGAAGATCCATTTCCAGCGGGTGTGGCGTTCAACGCAGGAGACAAGATCACAGTTCACCTGGTGACGCAGCAGCAGTTCAAGGGAGGAAGGCTACACGCTTGGAATCCTTACGTGGCTGGCGGACAGACGGTGGAGTTCCAAGAGGTCTCGAGAGAGGATCCCGTCTCGACCTTTACCGTCACACTTGCCGCCTGGATGATCCAGGGGTTTCACTTCGTCTTCGCCGGACCGAGGCTTAAGAATGATTGGTCTTGCTGGGAGCCCCAGACGGCGAATCGGTTCTGGCGTCCCTGCGATGGCGCGGAGGTGTGGGTCAAGAGCGGACAGGTCAGCCTGCGCAAGCAGCCGCTGGTTCTAACTGATTTGCCAATCGAGATGCTTTACCCCGTCGCAGCGGGACCCGCGCCGTGGCTGGCAGTCAACGATCCAGTAGAGAACTTTACGGAATGGGTGTCGCCCAATATTGTTCCGTTTGCCGGTAGCGGTGCGTTCTCTATCGCGCAGTACAAGGCTCCGATCTACCCAGATGCAGCCTATGTGCTTTGGGCTCCGGCCAGCCTTGAAGGCAATGCGCAGTATCTCCGTCCGTTTCCGGCGAACCCTGTTGCCCCGCTGGCGACCTCCCGTTTTGTGCTCGGGTTGGACGGATGGCTTGCTCAGTTTCCAACGTATGCGACCTCTGTAACACTTTCGATTCAGCCCGATAAGAACTCCAACTTTGGCCAAGGGCTAGATATTCAGATGGCTGTCGGGACGGGAAGCTCTTTTGCTACGGTCGCGGCCGCGGAAACAGGTTCTGTCTGGAGCGCGACTCTTCCGGTACTGCAGGGCGTTCAGAATCGTGTGAGCCTGGTTCCCAAAGCAGGTCCGGAAAACAAGCCGTATGACTGGATTGATACGCGGCGCTTCTTTACGCCACCCTCGCAGCCTGCGACCTTCTACACCGCCGAAGGCGTCTTCGGCCTGACACGGCAGGGTCCGACCGTCTTTGCCGATCCGCCTAACAAGGCGGCCATCATGAGCGCGGCGTTCGGACCGAAGATAGCCGCGGCGAACATCTTTGCGGCGAACGAACTTCCGCATGGGGCCACCATCAACGGCTCGGAGGTCTTCTTCGCAGTTCACGCCCCCCATGCGGTAAGAGCGACGCTCATTCTGGTCGAAGAAGGGGCATCGGGCGGTCCAAAGCGGCAGCAGTTGCCCATGCAGATGACGACCGATACCCGGTATTGGTGGATATCCGTGCCGTTCGCGCGGGCTTCAGCCGGTACAAAGTACCGGTACCTGCTGAACGATGACTGCGAGGTGATGGACCCGGCGGCAAAGGCCGTGCGCGAAGGCAACAACCCGGCCATCGACAGCTTCGCCACCAAGGTGGGCGAGAATCCGGCCGATCCCGCGACATCCTGGTCCGTGGTTGTGGATGCGGAGGCGTTGCGAACAGTGGCGTGGAGCGTTCCGTGGCCGACGATGTCTTGGGATGAGCTTTTGTTCTATGAGATTCATCCGAGCCGCCTTACCGATCAATCCTTGGGCGCGCTGGTTGGGTTGGAGGTGCTGACGGATGAACTCAAGAACCCAAACCGGCTTGGGAAGCCCGGCTACTTGACCACCCTGCCGGCGACCGCGTTGCAGATTATGCCTGTCAGCGAATTTCAAGGCACAGCTTCGTGGGGCTACAACCCAGCCTGCTTCTTTGCCATCGACGGCTTCTACGGGGGCGCCTCCGCGCTGGCCGATCTAACGGCCACGGCTCACGCCGCGGGCAAGGCGGTGTTTCTGGACCTGGTTTACAACCACATGGACGACTCTCCGTTGACCATGATTGCGCCGGACGTCTACAGCAATGGAGGCACTCCATGGGGGCCGGCAATTAATAACGGCGCGCCCATGGTCCTGGAGTTTTTTCGTCAGGCAACCGTATACCTTTGGCGCACCTTTGGGCTGGACGGTTTTCGCTTCGATAGCACGACAACGATCGTGCAAAACCAAGGGTGGTCTTTCCTGGGCGCGTTGCGCGATGCGGTTCGCAAAGCGGCTTCGACGGAAGGTCGCCTTTGGCCCTATCTGGTTGGGGAAAATGATCCGAAGTATTGGGACATCACAAACCCTGCCTGGTCGATCCTGGATGGCGAATGGGATACCACGGAGCTGTATTGTCTGGGCGATACGATCTACGACCTTGGCCCGCCAATGCCGGCAACAATCGGGCTGCGACGCTCAAGTCGGACATGGATGCGCCTGGGCGGTCGTTCTCGGAGGCGACGCGGTATGGCGAAAGCCACGATAGCGTGAGCGGCCAGGATGGCTGGAACAAGCGAATTGCATTCCGGCCCCCGTTCGGTCTGGGGCTGCAGGCTGCCAAAGCCGTGCTCACGGTGGTGATGCTATCGAACGGCGTTCCTATGATCTTTATGGGAGAGGAGGTTGGCGAAACGGACTACTTCTCCTTCGACAACACGGCGGAGGCAGTGAATCCGCAGCGGTACGATCTTCCGCCTGCGATGGCTAACGACAATAGCAGGGTTCTGGCGTGGTTTCGACTGCTGGCCGGTTTGCGCAACGACCCTGCAAAAGGGCTGCGAGGCAATGCTAACTCCCAATCTGTCACGACAGGGAACCGAACCGTGGCGTTCCTATGCGGCTACAACCAGCAACTCTTCGTCGTATGTACCTTCGGCACGCCGAATCAGCAACAGGACAGCTCATGGCTGGGGCTGCCAGCCGGCATCGCCTACAAGGAGATCTTCAATTCAACCTGGCCTGCATACAACACCGCCTCCGAACCAGCAGTCGACAATGGCGGCTATCACGCAAGCATCTTCAGCGGTACGATCCTTTCCCTGCCGTATGTGGGGACCGTGGTCTTGGAGAAAGCCTAGACCGTATTCCGAGAAACCGTAACGTGAACCGAGCTGACGCGCGGCTTCCGATTGAGAGAAAAACGGCTGAACCGTCGCTTTCCGGCGCGGCGCATTGAGCGATGATTCAGGAGTGATTCAAGGGTCACTCCCTTGGAGCGCTTCCAAGTCGTCTTCCATCGAGCTTAGGTATTCTTGTCAATCTCGTCGCCCAGCAGATCTGGCTTTTGATGGACCCAAAGCCTCTGGCTGGCCGATCAAGTCTTGTTCAAGACGCTAAGCGCGGCAACAAAGGTCTCGTGGTAACAAGCATCACACGGATTCAACAAAGCACAACGGCTCGCGGCAATCATGGTGGTCTCTAGCTTGCAATCTGCTCAAGTGCGAAGCGCAGCGGTGCGCCGGTTGCGTGCGTGATTTGGCCTTCGGTGACTTCAGGTGCAATGGTGCTCACGACCAGGCCGCCGGGAGTAACGTCCATCACGCAAAGGTCCGTAATGATGCGGTTCACGACAGCTTGTCCGGTGAGCGGCAGGGTGCAGGAGCGGCTGATCTTATGTTCGCCGCCGGGCGCGAGGTGCTCCATCATCACCACCACACGGCGAACGCCGGAGACGAGGTCCATGGCGCCGCCCATGCCTTTGACACGCTTGCCTGGAATAACCCAGTTTGCGAGATCGCCCGTCTCGGAGACTTGCATTGCACCAAGAATCGCAAGATCGATGTGTCCGCCGCGAATCATCGCGAACGACTGGAAGCTGGAGAAGCAGGAGGCCCCAGGAAGAAACGTAACCGTCTCCTTGCCCGCGTTGATCAGGTCGGGATCAACTTCGGATTTCACGGGATAGGGACCGATGCCGAGCAGCCCATTCTCCGACTGCAGGGTGACAGCAAGGCCTGCGGGAATACAGTTAGCAACCAGGGTCGGCATGCCGATGCCGAGGTTGACATAGTAACCGTCGCGCAACTCACGCGCGGCGATCTGAGCCATCTGCTGGCGAGTCCAAGCCATTGCTTATACCTCCCTTGTCGTAATGCGTTCGATACGACGTTCCGGCGCGGGATTGTGGACTAATCGCTGCACGAAGATGCCAGGCGTGTGGATCTCGTTTGGATCAAGTTCGCCCGCCGGCACAATCATCTCAGCCTCTGCGACGGTAATTTTGCCGCACATGGCCGCGCCGGGGTTGAAGTTCTGCGCGGTATAGCGATAGATGAGGTTGCCATGCGTATCGGCCTTCCACGCCTTCACCAGCGAGACGTCCGCGCGGATGCCAAGCTCAAGGATATATGGCTGCCCGTCAAACAGCTTTACCTCTTTGCCTTCGGCTACGAGCGTGCCCACGCCGGTCCGCGTATAGAAGCCGGGAATGCCTGATCCGCCGGCGCGCATGCGTTCGGCAAGGGTACCCTGCGGCACAAACTCGACCTCCAGTTCGCCGGCAAGATACTGTCTTTCAAACTCGGCATTCTCGCCGACGTAGCTGGAGATCATCTTCTTGACTTGGCGATTTTCAAGCAGCAGACCGAGTCCCGCACCGTCGATCCCCGCATTGTTGCTGGCGATCGTCAGGTGGCGCGGGCTATGCTCACGCAGCGCGGCGATGAGTGCCTCCGGTATGCCGCACAGTCCAAATCCGCCGACGGCAAGGGTCATACCGTCCCGCACGATACCTTCAAGCGCGGCATACGCGCTTGGCCATAGTTTGTTCAAAGGAGCCTCCATCGCTTGGTGGAACCATCTTATCTCCGGGATCATGGAACGGCGACTCCGTCGTCCGATAACAGAACGGTAAGTAGAGAGACTCGTTTGCTACAGTCTCCCGTCCGAATCGGACGAGGGATGATGGAACCTTGCGGCTTGATTGGACTATAGTCTCGACCATGATTAAAATGCTCTCTCCCGCGGCGTGGGTTCCTCAACTCGAACACGCTTTACTCAGCCGCGATATCAAGAAAGGCTTTGCGCTGCTGGATCAGGCTTTCAAAGCTTCGCCATCGTTCGACATGGAGGCGCCGGCGGCTATCTCGTTTCTTCTGTGCGTCGCGCAGTGGATCGACCTTGGCTACAGGGACCTGCGCTTCTTTGAAGAGATTGCCGCTGGGCGCTCGACTATCGACCAACGCCGCTTACAGGTTGTTGACTTCTTCCGTCTGCAGTTGATCGATGCCTATTGCACGTTAGCAACGGAGCGCTTCGAGGACAGTATCGGAACATTGGACAGCGTGCTGCGTGCAGCCGCACCGGTTTTATCGGACTACCTCATCTTCCTGGGCAACTTCTGGAAAGGCCGTGCGCACCGGAAGCGCGGCGACTATGAACAGGCAGAGGTGCACATTCTTCGCGCCCAGCAGATCGCCCGCGATATGCGGTCGATGAGACTTGTAGCGGTGACGCAAATCCATGAGAGCTGGCTCGCGTTTCAACGCGATGAGCGAGCTCAAGCCTTTGAACTTCTTGAAGAAGCGGAACGAGTACTCCAACCCACCGGACACGCGCTCTCATTGGGCAACATTGAGTCGGCTCGCGGACGCTTCGTTCGCCGGTCCGGCGAATATACTCGCGCACTCCGTCACTTTGAATCCGCCATCGCCATCTATCGTACGGCTTATCCCGAGCACCCCAACCTCGCTCGCGCGCTGGTCAATGCAGCCTATGTCAAGCGGCTGATCGCGCTCGACCTGAGACCGCGCCACGCGGGGGAACAGGCGGTGGGGGCAGTCCACGCGAAGTCGCTCAAGATCTCGCGCGAGGCGCTGGAGCTGCTCGATCAAGCCGGCCACATCTACTCACACCATCATCATCAGGGCGGCACGGGTTCCGTGCTGGTGAACGCGGCGCATATCCATCTGGAGAGCGGTGACATTGACGAGGCCGAGACTGAAGCGCAACGCGCCCTTGCGCTCGGCCAGGAGAATCATGACCTGATCCTGATGGCGCGGGCGCAGATTCTACAATCCGCCGTCTCACTTGCCCGCCTTGAGGAGCAACTCGGGGAAGAGCAGGACATCGCACTGTATGCTAACCTCTCCGTGCAACATGCCGACGACGCGATAAACCTGGGTCTCAAAACCCAGAACAAGCGGCTCTTGGCGGAAGCCTATATCGCCCGCGGCATGGCCGCCGCATCCGAGTACTTTCACGAATGGCAAGTGGCAAAAGACTACGCGGGTAAGGCTGCCGCGCTGCTCAGTCCGGACGACCGCGATCACCTGTTGCGTACCCTCGCCGATCTCAAGGCCAAGCTCCTTGGCGAGACGAAGGTAGAAGAGACTCTGCGCCTCTGGTCTGACGGGCAGCTAGGCAATAAGACCTTCCAGCAAGTGCAGGAAGAGTTTGCCGAACTCATCATTCCAAAGGTCTGGATGAAGAGCGGTAAGAATATCACTCTGGTTGCCAAAACATTGAGTATCTCGCCCAAGAAAGTGCGCCGTATTCTACGAAACATACACCACGGCGATCAAACCTAAGAGGTTGATCTCTGCTCAAGATTCGGAGACAAGAGGCGAGCGAGGGCAAATCCAATCATTTTAGGCCGAGAGTCAGCTTCGCGATCGTTGCAGTTGCATGAACGAGGTTCCCTCATAAATCTTGCCGATCTTAGCATCTCGGTACAGTTTTCAACCGGGTAGTCCTTAACAAACCCGGAGCCGCCAAAGATCTCGATGGCCGCACTCGCAACCTTCTCCGCAACATTGGAAGCAACGAGCTTGCACATCGCGGCCTCCTTGAGGAACTCGCTTCCGTTATCTTTCAGGCGGGCCGCGTTGTAGACCGCTAACCGAGCCATCTCGATCTCCGTCGCAAGTTCAGCCAGCTGAAACTGCAGCGCCTGGAACTCTACAAGAGCCTTGCCGAACTGCCTCCGCTCTTTCGCCCACCGCGCGGCGTGTTCCCAGGCTCCTTGGGCTAAACCGAGCATCTGCGCGCCAATCCCGACACGCCCCTCATTGAGCGTTTCTATGGCGATCTTGTACCCTTTACCGGGTTCGCCAAGCACCGCATCGGCAGACACGATGCAGTCCTGGAAGACGAGTTCACAGGTGCTGGATGCCCGAATGCCGAGTTTATCTTCTTTCTTGCCGAGGGAGAAGCCGGGTGTTCCCTTTTCAACCAAGAACGCCGTGATCCCCTTGTAGCCAAGAGCCGGGTCAATCGTGGCGAAGACGATGAAGATCCCGCTCTCGTAGGCATTCGTGATCCAGAGCTTTTGCCCGTTCAGCACGTAGTGATCGCCTTCTCGCGTGGCCCGTGTCTTCAAGGCAAATGCATCGGACCCCGATGACGCTTCGCTGAGTGCGTAAGACCCTATGGTGTCCTTCGCGAGTTTGGGAAGATATCGCCGCTTTTGCTCGTCTGTGCCCCAGCGGACGATTGCATTCAAGCAAAGCGTGTTCTGGACATCGACCATTACGCCAACGGACGGATCAACGGAAGAGAGAGCCTCAACCGCTATGATGGACTGGAAGAACGTGCCTCCGACTCCGCCGAACTCCTCTGGAATCTCTATCCCCATCAGGCCGAGCTCGAAGAGCGCGGTAATAATTCCTTTGTTCATCAACTGTGCTTCGTCCATCTCGCTGATAAGGGGAGTAACGCGATCACGGGCGAAGTCTCGGACCGTGGATTGAAGCAGCTGCTCGTCTTCGCTAAGTTGCGTGAGAGCTCGTGGAAAATCAATCTTCATTGGCTGGGGTCCTTGGTAACAGCAAAGAGCATGGCTTGGCGTAACTTAGAGGACTGAACGTCATCCGCGATGGCGCTGAAGGATGCGGTCCGCTCAATCAAATTAGATCATGTCTTGATAGCCTCTGAACATCCCGGCCCACTCTGAAGCCCATGTTCTGGTAGCCGGATCGAAGGCGGTTCGGAACTTGATTCTACACACACGCATCTTGGTTGCATGATGGAGAGATCGAACTCTCATGGCCCGCATTGCTCCTCAGGAGTCTGCATTGCGCCGTATGAAGGCCAAGGTTCCAAGTCTTTGTCTTTCAACCTTCCCGGAACTGCTTAGCGCGAAAGCGAATACGGATCAGGGTACTTCGTCGTCATTGCCCAATGCGCTTGCGAAGTTCGAAATCTCGCAGTAAGGCAGCCTGATTCTGCGCGGATTCATTGCGGCATCGCGCAATGCTACTACTCGCTGGCGCTGCTCGGAGAGTTGTTGATATTTAGTGTGATTCAAGCGGCAACGACGATGGCCGCGAAGGCTCTGCAACTGGATCCAGAGATGGGCGAGTCTCACGCTGCAAGGGGTTGTGCCCGCTGCTTGGCAGCACAAGTACGACGATGCAGAAGAGGCTTTTCAACATGCATTGACCTTACGGGCAAGTCCTACCATCAGGATGGGAAGGCATGGACATGAACGGTTTCCTAAGCCAGTACACCTCCCGTCCACCATCTCTTGTCTACGCGCGACAGATGGACTTTGCCACATGGTCGGGCGTACTGGATTCCGGAGGAGTGGATGTCATCCCTTCGCCATATACGATCAGCAAGTTGAGAACAGCACTTCAGCTTGCCGCGGAGAGGTTCGTTAGAACGGTCGAAAGAGAACAGTAAAACTCCTTTCTATTACCGTGCTGTGACGGATGGAGCAGCATCGCGTAGTCGAGTCTCTAAGCGGGTTGTTGTCACCTGCGCCGCGGGTCAGAAAAGAGGAAAAACGCAAAAAAGAAGAACGTCTTCCGCCGTGCGCCGGCGAGCCTATGTCTGCCCCCGTTCGTGCAATCCCCCACAAGCGGCAGAGCAAAGCTGTCCGCCCGCTAGCGTCCCCCCAGACCGATGATTTCTCCTGATTCCTTTGTAATCCGCCTCCCTCGGCCCTTACTTCTGCTCTATCATTGCGAGCACGGGGTCATCCATGAGGTCGACGGCAGCTCGCATCCAAAGGTCCAGCATCGGGGCAATCCCTATTTCAGGCTACTTATTCGAGCCGATTCACAGGCTTGCACCAGAAAGGTCGTTCCATAATGCTCTCAACGCGCATCTGCGCCCGGAGAGACATCATGAACAACCGCCTGAGCCTCACCCTCATCGCCTCCATCCTTGCCCTCGGCTTCGTTGGAGCCGCAGCCGCCACGCAGCGCGTCTCTGGTCACAGCTCGCCCATGACCGCTCAACAGGCTGCCTTTATGCCCGTACCGCTCTGCCCGCCCTCCGCTCCCAGCTGCCCGGCCGGCGGACCTCCAGTCATGTCTGCTCCCAGCGAACGATAATCCAGAATCTTCTCATTAGGCCTGCTCTTTCCAAGGCGCTCACGATTTATAAAGGTGGGCGCCATGCAATTTGACTGGTGGTTGTCCGTTCTCACCCACTTGGAAGTCGTCGCTCTTGTAGCGGCGCTCACAATCCTGTTCCCTCGTCGCCTCGCGCCCTTGTGGCCCTCGCTTACCGCGGCCCTCGGCGCGGAGGTTCTGGTAGACGTTTCGCTTTACGTACTTCTCCACGTCCCCCACCAGTACGCCACCTACTTTTACCTCTTCTGGATCGCCTCCGGCCTCCAGGCCATCCTTCGCCTCTGGATCACCGCCGATATTGTCCGCGCGATCCCCGGCATCGGCTTCTTCCCGCGCACCGCATATCTCTTCGTGGGCGTTCTCGGCTTTGTCATGGCTGTCGCCGCCGCGGCCTACACCTGGAAGGACCCGGTCAGCATCAAGGAGCACCTCGTCTTCTCCATCTTGCTCTTCAACCGTGCCGTCAACATCGCCTGGGTGGCCTTCTTCCTCACCATGCTGGCGCTCCTCAAGCTCCTCCGCATCGGCTGGAATCCTCTCGGAGCCTGCGTCACCACCGGCGTCGTCCTACGCATCTGCGCCTCCGCCGTCGCCGCCGAGCTTTACACCCGTCCCTCGCACGCCATCCGCCTCTTCGCCAACACAGTGGAATCCATCGCCACGATCCTCATCCTTAGCTTCTGGGCTTACGCCTTCTCTTCCGCCTCGTCATACGCTGTGGAGGACCTCTCCGAAGCCGCCGATACCGAAGACGTCCGTTTCACCCTCCGGCTGCTGGAGCAGGCCATCCCTCAAAGAGAACGATGAATCCTATGCCAAGCTTGGCTCTCTCGATTCTTATCCTCTCGATCCTCTTCCTGGTGCCGCGCCGCGGAGACTTCGTCTCCCGCTGCGAGCACCTTGTCGCGCGTCTGCCCAACCAACTCCTCCAGCCGATCAACCCTTATGTCGGCCTGCTCCTGCTCGGCCGCCACGACCGTGCCTTCTGGAAAGACTCAGGCGGCCTCCTCGGCCAGCTCCGCCGCCTCTCCATCATGCTCACCTTCCTCCAGCTCATCCAGATCCACTTCCGCGACCGCCGCATCTCCGCTCTGGATGCCCTCTCCATCTGGAAGCACGTCATCCTGCAGATCGCCTTCACCCTCCTCTCCCTGCCGGAGGCCTTCCTCTCCTACCTGATCCCGCAGCTTCCGCACATTGCCGCGCGCAAATCCGCAGACTTCTTTCACCACCTGGTCCTCCGCACCCAGGCTCTCTGCGCCACCCCCTCTGCCCCCGCCTGCATTCTGCGCGTCCGCGAACTCCTCTAGCCTCCGCCTTTTCAATTCCCTTTACCGGATTCATCTTCCGTTCACCGCGCGTTCACATCGCTGTCGGAATTCCTCCACTACGCTCTCCCTCATGCAAACGATCTCATTCTCCCCGCGCAGCCGTGCGTTGCTTTGTGCGCTTACGTTGAGCTCCGCCTCCGCCCTCGCCCAGTTTGACACCGGCTCCTTCGTCGGCACCGTGCATGACAGCACCGGCGCCGTCATCTCCGGAGCCACCGTCACCGTCACCAATCCTCAGACCGGCATCTCCGTCAGCCGCGTCTCCGGCTCCGATGGCACATGGGAGGTCCCCTCGCTGCACACCGGTGTCTACCGCGTCACCATCGCCCAC
>CAXTRZ010000060.1:0-10246 GCA_964246715.1 uncultured Acidobacteriaceae bacterium
CAGGAATGGTGCTTGGGAAGTCAAAATGCAGAATGCGCGGTCCACGGGCGGTGCTGGACGCTACAGTTTAGCTGTGGGCTGATCTGGATCTCGGTCCTGGCCTGGATCTGAGTTTGGATCTGGTCCGGCTTTTGGTCTGGGGCTGTCGGCTCTGTTTTGAGTTGAGGTGACGTTTGCAGGTTTGGAAGAGAGTACGAATGGCCGGGGTGCTGGGGTTGTCGCTGGGTCTGGCGAGTGCGCCGGTGGGTGCGTCGACGAAGAAGCCGGTGAAGAAGACGGCTTCGGCTACGAACGGCAAAGCAAGCACGGCCAAGGGTAAAGCCTTGGCGGCGCGCGGGAGCAAGGCTGCGAAGGGCGGAAAGGCGGCAGCCGTGAGCAAGGTCTTCGGCAAGAAGATGAGTCGCGCAGAGCGCGAGGCGGAAGCGAAGCGGACTGCGGCGGCGACGGTGCAGAGCATCCGGCTGAACAGCGCGTTTGTGGCGACGACGCAGCTTCGGCCCATGGCGCAGCAACTGGCCTCGACGCGGTCGGCTGCGAGTTATAGCGGCGTGATGGCGTATGCGGCTGGGCATCCGGGCGTAGGTGCGGCGACGGCAAGTCTCGCGCTGGGACATGCATACTCGCTGGATCACCGCTATGGCGAGGCGGCGGATGCGTTCCGGCGGGCGGCGCAGGCGGCGGACTCTTTGGGCGATTATGCGGACTACCTGGGTGCGCAGGCGCTGGTTTCGGCGCAGCGCGGGATCGAGGCGTATGCGCTGCTGGATCGCTTTGGGGATCGTCACCCGGAGAGCATCTTTGTGGCGACCGCGCCGGTGCTGCTGGCGAATGCGCATTTGGGCGAAAAGGACGCGCCGGGTGCGGTGAAGGTGTTGGAGCCGCTAGCAGGGACGCCTGAAGGCGACAGCGTGGGCTTCAAGTATGCCTTGGCGCGTGCCTACCAGATGGCGGGTGATACTGCGCGCGCCAATGCGATCTATAAGGCATTGTATGTCTCGCAGCCGCTGAGTTACGAAGCCACGCAGGCGCAAGTGCAGATGCAGGCGATGGGCGGGGGGCCGTCCGCGGCGGAGCGCAAGGTGCATGCGGATCAGTTGTTCAATGCGAAGCGGTACTCCGAGGCGAATGCGGAGTATGGGGCGATCCGCAATAACTCCAGCCTGACGCAGGCGGATAGGGATGCGCTGGAGATCTATAGCGCGGTGTGCGATCTGAAGCTGAAGCACCTGAGCCGGCGGGATGTGGATAAACTGCCGGTGACGAACGACGATAGCGCGGCGCTAAAGCTGTACCTGTATGCGGAGATCTCGCGCAACGAGAAGGATCGCGCGGGGCATGACACGATCATCGCGGAGATGGTGCAGAAGTATTCCTCCAGCCGGTGGACGGAGGAGGCGCTGTACTCCGGCGGCAACATGTATCTGCTGGTGCACGATGCGCCGCAAGCGATCTACCACTATGACCTGCTGGTGCAGCACTTTCCGAACAGCGTCTATGCGCCGTCCGCGCACTGGCGCTCGGCATGGATGAACTATCGGCTGCGGAGATATACAGAAGCTGCGCGTCTGATGGATGAGCAGGTGGTGCGGTATGGCGCGGGGATTGAGGCGCCGAGCGCGCTGTACTGGCGTGGGCGCATCTACGAGGACGAAGAGCATGACTTTGGGCAGGCGGCAAACTTCTATAAGGCGCTCTCTGCCAACTACACGAACTTCTATTACGGAGTGGAGGCGCGGAAGCGGCTGGCGGTGTTGGGTAGACAAACGGAGACGGCGCCCTCGCCGACGCTGAGCGCGATCCGCAAGGTGAGCGTGCCGGACCTGGCGTCCGTGGTGCCGGAGAACGATCCGCATTACATCAAGGCAAAGCTGCTGGCGAACGCGGCGCTGAATGAGTACATTGGGCCGGAGATTCAGGCAAGCCCGGGGTCGGCGGAGTGGGGCGCGTTGGCGCAGGCGCAGATCTATGCGTCCTATGGCGAGGTGACGCGATCGTTGCAGTCGATGAAGCACTCCGGCATCTCGTTCTTTTCGATTCCGACGAACCAGGTGCCGATGGGTTACTGGCGGCTGATGTTTCCGCAGCCATACTGGGGCGATCTGACGGCGGATGCGCAGAAGAATGGATTGGACCCGTATCTGGTGGCGTCGCTGATCCGGCAGGAGAGCGAGTTTAACGCGGGCGCGGTGAGTCCGGCGCATGCCTACGGGCTGATGCAATTGCTGCCCTCCGTGGGCAAGGAGAACGCGAAGAAGGAAGGGATGAAGGGCTTCCAGACGGCTTCCCTGCTGAACCCGAGCGTCAATCTGGACTTGGGTACGCGGAATCTGCGGCTGGTGCTGGAACGGTTCGGCGGGCAGCCGGAGTATGCCCTGGCGGCGTATAACGCGGGCGATGTGCCGGTGCGGCAGTGGATGGCGAGCGGCGATTACAAGGATCTGCCCGAGTTTGTGGAGTCGATTCCGTATACGGAGACGCGGGAGTATGTGCAGGCGATCCTGCGCAATCGCGAGATGTACCGGACGCTGTACGCGGGACGATGAAGGTTGGTTGGGGTAGCATAGGGGAGGCGCTCGGATGGTGAAATCGGCAGACACAGCGGACTTAAAATCCGCAGCTCCATTCATAACCTCAGCATGACACGGAAAGCCAAGTACTCTAACCATCAGAAAATGAACGGTTTGAATGATCATCAGAGGTACGAGCTGACGGCTGGTCTGGTTCAAAAGAATACGGTGATACGTTTAGGGATACTTTGGTAGTGTGTTCTCAGGGCGAGGTGATACATGGCCATCAAGAGAACAACAAATCCTAAAGGCGTTTGGGAGAAGGTTCCCGGCTCCGGTGTCTGGTGGATTCGGTATCGGGTCAACGGTGCGCTGAAGCGTGAGCGGGTGGGTAGCAAGAGGGCCGCGAAAGACCTGTATGCGATCCGCAAGTCGGAAGTAATTCGCGGAGCCAAAATGCCGGCCAACCTGCGCGAACGTGGCGTCAAGTTTGAGGTGCTTGGACGAGACGCTGTCGAGTGGTACATCGAGCATGGCAGGAAAGACGTTCGGAACTTCCGCACCAGGATGAAGTTCATTTTGGACGATTTCGGCGCACGGATTGCTGATGAGATCAAGCCGTCTGAGATCGATGCGTGGCTCAAATCTCACGACTGGTCTCCTGCAACCAAGAACAGGTATAAGAACGTCTTCGGGAAGACTTTCAAGATCGCTATGGCTGATGGAAAGGTCAGTAGCAACCCGGCCCGTCTTGTGGAGCAGAGACCGGAGAAGAATGGTCGTATCCGCTTCCTGTCTGCGGAAGAAGAGGCCGTCATAAGGAAGTTCATCGCGAAGCGTTGTCAATATCACGTCGAAGAGTTCGATATCGCTCTGCACACTGGTATGCGGAAGGGTGAGCAATATAGCGTGGATTGGCCGGAAGTCTCTTTCAAGCGCAATCGCGTGCAGCTCGAAGAAACGAAGAACGGAAGCAACCGCGAGATTCCTCTTAACAAGACGAGTAGGGCTGCGTACGATGCCCTCTATACTCGCCGACCTGAAGTGAAGAATGAACAAGGGACTGTGACTGGGCGGCACATGGGGCGCGTGCATCTGACAAAGCGCGGAGATGAGCTAACGAACTCCAGAACCTGGTGGGAGGACGTTATCGAGGATGCAGCCCGCGAGATGCCACAGCTCAAAGGTTTCACATGGCACTGCCTCCGCCACACCTTTATCAGCCGTCTTGTCATGGCGGGAGTGGACTTGAGAACTGTCCAGGAGCTCGCGGGACACAAAACGATCTCGATGACCGTTCGCTATGCGCATCTAGCGCCCGAGCACAACCAAGCAGCCATAGAGCGTCTTGACGCGGCGTAACTGGAGTCAGGCCAGTCGCTGAAAGGCTGCGACAGGCTGCGGGTGATCGCCTTTCGCGTAGCGTCGAAGATCTGATGTGGAGAGGAGTACGCGCGTGCCGATTCGCTTGGCGGTGAGCTGCTTGCTGGATATCAGGTAATCGAGCGCCCGTTCGCTTATGGACAGCATTTTGGCGGCTTCTTTACGCCCGACAAGTAAGCGAGTTTCTGGCTCTTCCGTGGCTCGGGCCGGCGGCTTCTTTCCGAGAAGATTGCTCTCGTGCATAGAAGATCCTCCTGAATGTCCATCCAGCTTGGCTGCTCCGTTCTCTTCAAGTCCAATTCCAAATGGTCCAACCGCTATTCCGCAGTGGAATACCAGCCGCAGAGTTGTTCCAATTCAGGAAAGCGCGCCCGAAGCTCGAACCTTCGGGTCATAGACGGAAGGCAACGCTGTCCTTTAGAGTTCCACCGGATGGCGTGGTATGCAGAGACCGGATGTCAAGCACCTTCGCGCAGTAGTCGTCCTTGCCGAAGAGAGGAACTTCTCTCGTGCTGCCGCTCGGCTTCGTATCGGACAGTCCGCTCTGACTAAACAAATCGTCGCTGTTGAGACATTCCTTGGTTTCTTGCTCTTCATACGTGAGCCGCGGCGGGTAACACTCACAGCGGCCGGTGAAATCTTTGTTGCTGAGGCGAGGCTGTCTCTCCAGCACCTCGACCGAGCTATCAATCTTTCGAGAGCATCGTCTGAGCACGCTGAGCTCACTGTTCACATTGGTAAGAGTCCATACACGGACCCGTACCTTATTACCAAGCTGCTCTCACTGCGACTTCCTCTCTTCCCTCGACTCCAGATACAGTTCACGAGTAGATTGAGCACAGAGTTGATGTACGACGTTTTGGATGGCAGTCTCGATCTCGCATTTCTTACCGGAGTACCGGACACGCCACGCTTGACTGGTTCACTTGTAGCTGACCAGTCATTCTGGGTTGCATTGCCCGACGATGACCCACTTGCCGAACAGCTGGAGCTTGAATCGCAGAATCTCCGCGAACGTTCCTGCATACTGTTCGAACGACACGTTCAACCTAGCATTTATGACGACTTCACACGGCTTGTTCAGCCGGCATCGTCGCCGGGGTGCACACTCCATCATGTGATGACCGCGGAAGATGCGTCACAGCTTATCCTTCGGCGTTTCGGGGTGGCGATACTCACTCAGACCGGCGCGTGGAGAATTGTTCGCAGAGGAATCACTATTCGACCGCTGAAGTTGAATGAACTGCGGTTGCAAACTCGCTTGGTCGCTCGTGCTGACAACGACAGCAAATTGGTCAGCGATCTCGTGAGAAGTTTCGTCAAGTCGCTGTCGACGCAAAGGAACAATCAGTTTAGATTGCCGCTCTCGAATTGAAGGCACCCGCACGCTTTAGTTAGCCAGACAACTCACCTTCTCGTACGATCACGATGCGCAATGGCCCGGCGTGACCGCAATGAGGACAAATGAACAAGCCGGTGATCGTCGCGTCCTCGTTCAACTCACCTCGACGAACGAGACGAGAACATGCCTCACATTGGTGAACTGGCACCAGAGGTCCATCTGCACGGTGGCTCACGGTTTGCCCCCGGGCCTGCACCAGTCTGCAGCGAACCGACGTATGTCGTCATGATCGGTGATATCCAGCCGCCGACCTTCGATCCGTTCGTTCGCGGCAGAGATCGTTTTCAGAGGTTCCTCTCGCCGTCCAGAAATGGTTACTTTATTGCCGCGCGCTGCGAGTTGCTGTGCAAGTGCGAGCCCGATGCCGGAAGTGCCGCCCGTGATGAGCATGGTGCTGCCGGTCAACTTCATGTCTACCGCCTGCGCAGCTTGACAGTGCGCTGGTTCACTTAGTTTTGCTGTTCTCGAAGGAACTCAGACACAACCTCGAAGTACTTCGCGTCCTGTTCTAGCTCGATCAACTCCCCGCCTTCAGCAAGAACTACGAGCTTCGCGCCCGGAATCGTATCTGCAAGTTCTTCTGAGAGCGGCAACGGCGTACAAAAGTTGTGATCGCCGCAGACGACGAGCGTGGGCTGCTTGATCTCACCCAGACGCGAGAACGCATCATGGGCCATGATCATGTCGATTCGCTTCAAGCCGATCTCACGGTCGCCCGGTTGTTCCGGGTGAGAAGATCCTCGATCGATCCATGCCTGAACTTTCTCTGGATGCTCTCTCGTGAAACGCGGAGAGAACAAGAAGAGAGAGTATCCGGCGAAAAAGTCTGGGCGGTCCCACAGTTCCGCCATCTTTCGCCGAACTTGGAACTCTCGTTGAGTGAAAGCGTCGAAACGAGCGAACGTCGAGGAGAGCGTCAAACTGCGGACGAGCTCAGGTCGATCCAAAGCCATGTATTGCGCGATTGCTCCGCCAGTTGATGCTCCAAGCACATGGACAGGACCTACGCCAAGATGCTCGACCAGTGCAGTCATATCAGCAGCCAGCTGTTGCGTCGTGTATCCGCTCGGACTGTGCGTGCTGCGCCCTGTCCCACGGTGATCGGGCAGCACGACGTGAAAGTGCTCGGAGAAGCGTCGAATCTGCGGTCCCCAGCTTGCACCGACACCGCCGAGCCCGCTGATCATCAACAGCGTGGGCTTTCCGCTCTCGCCGAGTTCCTCGTAGTACTGCGTGAAATCTCCAATCGTTAAGCTCGCCATGCATCCCTCGTATATTTAGACAATCTAAATATACGATAATGGAAGCAGTGCGGAGGATTCAGAAATAATGTCGACGACCCGCCTCGCCTCTTATGTCCCTGTCGTCCGTAGATTCGTTCTGCGGCTTCTGCTGTTTCACTCCGCAGTCGCAGCCCGGGTCGGGCTGAATGCGACGGATGTAAGCAGTCTGCGGCTCTTACGCGAGGAGCCCCTTTCTGCCGGGGACTTGGCGCAACAGATCGGACTCACGGGAGCGGCGACTACCGCGCTCCTCGACCGGCTAGAACGCGCCGGGTTCCTCAAGCGTGTGCGGAGCACCGAAGATCGCCGTCGCGTCACTGTTCATGTGAACCAGGAGAAGCTTGGAGCGATCGACGCCCTCTACATAGACCAAGGCGTTCAGATGGCAAAGCTCCTAAACGGCTATAACGCTGAGGAGTTTCGGACAGTGATGGACTTTCTAGAGAGAACCACCACAATCCTGACCGCCGAGGCAAATGCCATCAGAGAGCTTGCAACTACCGGCGGATGATTTCCTCAAAGACTTCAAAGTGCGGGGCGTGAATTTGAGCCGCACGGGAGATAAGAATCATGATCACGTCGACCGATCTCGCGCAGGTTCCTCTTTTTGCGGACGTTGAAGAAGCGGAGCGACAGCGTTTAGCTCGCAAAGCCGCCGACATTCGGCTCGCCCCCGGTGAGTTCCTCACCCGTGAAGGGGAAGAGCCGCGCTTTTTCATCATCTTCGAGGGCGAGCTTGAGGTACTGAAGAACATCGTCGGCCAGTTCCGCAATCTAGGCCGCAGTGTCGCTGGCGAGTTCTCTGGAGAGACTCCCATCTTCATGGGTGTGCCCCAAATCGTTTCCCTGCGTGCCCTCACACCGGTCCGTGCTGCGCGCTTTGAGCGCCAGCAGCTACAAGAACTCGTCCGCGATTCGCCCTCCGCCGCCGAACTCGTCTTTTCCACCATGTCAACCCGCACCCATATGGCGCAGGATATGGCCCGCGCGACTCCGTCATCGCGCGCGTACGTCATCGGATCGAAGTACGACAGCACCTGCAGCGCCATCCGCGCCTTTCTCGGCGCGAACCGGATCCAGTACAACTGGCGGCCCACTTTCGAGGAACCCGGAAATGGAGCGATCACCGTTGAGATCGATCGCGGCACGCCGCTTGTTGATCCCACCGTGCGACAGGTGGCGGAAGCTCTCGGGTATAGGACCGTTCCGCAGCAAGAGCAGTATGACGTCGTCATAGTCGGAGCCGGTCCTGCTGGCATGGCAGCCGCCGTATACGGAGCGTCGGAAGGCCTTCGCGTCCTTATCGTTGAACGCTTCGCCGCAGGCGGCCAAGCTGGCGCTTCCTCTCGCATTGAAAATTATCTCGGTTTCCCTTCGGGCATCTCCGGCGACGAGCTTACCGAACGCGCCCTAAAGCAGGCCAAGCAGTTCGGGGCGGAGATCGTCGTCAGGCGTAGCATTGAAGCTCTTGAGCCCGCAGAGCGTGGCTACTGCCTCAGGCTTGATGGCGGCGACCTCATCGAAGCGCGTGCCGTTCTACTCGCCACTGGCGTCGATTGGCACCGTATGGACAACATCCCTGGAATTGAAGAGCTTCAGGGCCGTGGCGTGCTTTACGGCGCTGCGCGTCACGAAGTCTACGGCATCGCTGGAAAACGCGTGTTCATCGTCGGCGGCGGCAATTCCGCCGGTCAAGCCGCCGTCTTCTTCGCTGGGTATGCAGCACAGGTCGTCATGCTGGTTCGGGGTGCTGGTCTCACCCTTAGCATGTCGCAGTACCTCATCGACCAGATCGTCGCCAGAGCCAATGTTGCAGTCGAGCCTTACACGCAGGTCTCAAGCGTTGAAGGCGAAAACTTCATCGAACGGGTCGTCACCACCCACCGTCCCCCCGAAGGCGAAGAGTCTACCCAAACAAGAGACGCCGGCGCTCTCTTCCTGATGATCGGCGCGACCGCGAACACCGATTGGCTTCCGGAAGAGCTTGAGTGCGATCCCAAGGGCTACATTTTTACGGGGCGAGACCTTACCAGGTGGCCGGCCGGTCGTGAACCCTTCGCGCTCGAAACCAGTATGCCCGGCGTGTTTTGCGCTGGCGACGTTCGCCATGGTTCCATCAAGCGCGTCGCCAGCGGCGTTGGTGAAGGCAGCATGTCCATCTCGTTCATTCACGAGTATCTAGCACTTGAGGACCAGCGTAGCCTCGCAGAATAGTGTCGTAGCGCGTATGCGACAACGTACTAACTGGAAGCAGAATCGATTCCATTGGCCAAAGTAAGCATGCTTGATTGACTGGCAGGATGCGATTCTGCAGCCGGCGAGCCGACGTCGTGAGAAGCAGGCCTTCGTGCGAGTAGAGCTGCAGAGATGTAAAATACTTAGATAATCTAAGGATAACCTCCAAGGGAGGCCGATGCGTCCTGAACGGTCGCTGGGAGAACTTTTCTATGACATTCATACTCATTCACGGTGCTTGGCTGAATGCAGGTATCTGGGGCCGGATCGCCCTGCGCCTCCGCGATGCCGGTCACGAGGTTCTAACGCCCGATTTGCCGGGCAACGGCCAAGACGCAACACCGCCGTCTCAAGTCAACCTTCAAACCTACGTCGATGCAATTGCGACGTTGATCTCCGACCGAAAGGATGTGGTCCTCGTCGGCCACAGTATGGCCGGGATCGTCCTCTCAAATCTGGCGGAGATGATGCCGAAGAACATCGCGCACTTATTCTATCTGGCCGCGTTCATGCTGCCAGATGGTGCATCCGTGGTTATCTTCCAGGAAACACAACGGGCTCTTCGCTCTGGGCAACAGGGACCGCCCCCAGGCGCAAGGGGTTTTCTACAGTTCGCTCCGGACAAGAGCTACTCGACTCTCAACGCGGAACTTGTGCCGAGCAAGCTTTGCAACCTCTGCACGGAAGCTGACGCGCAGCTTCTTGTGAGCCATCTCGCACAGCAACCGACAGGACCACGTCTTGATCCTGTGCACATAAGCGAAGCGCGGTGGGGCAGCGTGCCTCGTACTTACATCAAGACTCTTCAGGACAAATCTGTCACAACCGAACTCCAGCAGGCGATGTTAGCGCAAATCCCGAGCACGCCAGTGGTCGAACTGGATAGCGACCATTCTCCCTTCTACTCGAAACCTGCGGAGTTGGTTGAGATTCTTCTGACCGCTGCTCGGTGAGCGACTAAAGGAAGTGAATCGCCCGATTTTTGCGAGTCACAGTTGATTTCCGAAATACAGAATTGAGCTGACATGCGCATTATCTCGTTGGAAGAACACTTCATTCTTCCGGACCTCGCGGTCCGTAGCGCTGCGGAGTCTCCGGCGACACGCGCCAGTGGGTCGGCAATGCCGGAACCTCTGCTTGCGCGGCTCAAGGAAGTGGGCCCAAGCCGCATTGCTGAAATGGATGCCGCTGGGATAACCATTCAGGTCCTTTCACCAGTGGGTGCAGGAGCGGAGAGTCGGGAGGGAGATGATGGGTTGGCGCTTGCGCGTTCGTACAACGACCGGCTCGATGAGCTCGTTTCTGCACATCCGCGACGATTCCGTGGTTTCGCGCATATTCCACTGCGTAGCCCTCAAGGTGCGGCTGATGAGCTAGAACGCGCAATCACCGACCTCTCTTTTTGCGGAGCGCTTGTCAGCGGGACGATCGATGGT
>CAXTRZ010000060.1:10256-11328 GCA_964246715.1 uncultured Acidobacteriaceae bacterium
AATGCGGGCGCCCTGCTAGCCAACCAGGGCTTTGGATGGCATATGGAGACGGCCATCCAAGTGCTTCGACTGGTTGTTTCCGGCACGCTCGCCCGCTATCCCCGTCTTCAACTCATCATCGGCCATATGGGAGAGACGCTGCCGATGTGGCTTCAACGGCTGGACGATGTCTTTGGAACCCTGCTGGAACGGGAGCTCGGCCGCACCCCCAGCCAAACCATTCTCGATCAGGTCTGTATCACAACAAGCGGTTTCTTCACTGCGGCCCCATTCGCGGCGGCACTCGCTGCGTTCGGACCGGATAGAATTCTGTTTTCCGTGGATTACCCATTCAGTTCAATGGCAGACGGCGTGACATTCTTGCGTCAGCTTCCAGTCAGCGATGCAGACAAGGCCAAGATCGCTCATCTCAACGCGGAACGACTCCTCGGCATCCTGGGAGAGGGCCTCGTCAACCTCGGAACGATGCAAGCCACTCGTAGCGGTGGTCTCGCCAAGTGCATCGGCCGGTAGTCGTCGTTTCAAGCGCTTGAGCAGTTCTGCTTCCAAAAAGCCGACTTCCCGTTACTAATCCAACTCCGTGAGTGCTTCGGCGATCTTGCGCTAACTGAGACCATAGTGACGAGAACGGCGCTTACCCAACCGCCATGGCTGGCAGATCTTCTGCGGAGCTATCCACCTCATCGCGTGGTCTTACGGATGTCTCTTGATTGTCCTCCCCGACGCCTGCGAGCCAAAAGAAGCACCGATTGGCACCCCATTCTCAGCATGTTGGAAAGACCGTGTCACTCGGCCTTCGGGATATGCCGACGATCGCATTTCCCGTCTGAAAGCCGTGCTCAACAGGGCCACCATCTTTAACGCCATCGGCTCCGCTCCCATGGACGGAAGGCGTCTGGCGGTGGCCTACGCTCTCTTCGATTTCGGCCCTAACGCTGGCAGCCTACCTTCGGCCAAACACGAAGCTGCGCACGCGGCCGTTGCTTGGTGCTTTAACGTACCGCTGATAGGAATCGGCCTCGATCCCGAGTGCGACCTCAGTGGCGGTCTTGCATGTGACTGGGAATATATG
>CAXTRZ010000061.1:0-9034 GCA_964246715.1 uncultured Acidobacteriaceae bacterium
GGCAGGCGTGCCGACTTTTGCCCATGGTCAGGTTCTAACCGACTTCGACTCGATCTTTAGTTCGATCCAGAGCGACATGGGTACCTCGCTGAAGGCAATCAACCAAATATCCCAACAGGTGCAGCAGCTCTACCAGACGACTGTCTGGCCGTTAGCAGCGATCAATCAGGCTCGAGGTTTTGTGTCCAGTTCGATCAACAACTTCAGAACGGCTATGAAACAGGCTTTCAACACTCCTTTCGCCAGCGCGATATCGCCCGGTCCCCAGCAGTTCGAAGCCATTCTTCACAGTCGGCTGTATGCGCAGATCCCGGCCCTTCAGACGAGCTTCACAGCAAATTACGGAGCGGTTCCGCAGGCAAATACGGCGTCTCCCCAGGATCGCGTTCTCATGGACATGGACGACGCGTTGGGTCAGGAGAACCTCAAGACGACGCTCGTCTCCGATCAGGCGTCCGACCTAATCCTCGAGACGGCCGAACAGATGGAGAACCAGGTAGCAGTGAGTACACCTGGTTCGAATCCATACCTCACCGCCCAAGCGCAAGTCGCGAACCTTCGCTGCCAAGCCTATATGCAGAAGATGCTCGCTGCGGAGTTGCGACAGGAAGCCGGTCGGGTCGCGCACCAAAATGTGCTTGTGAAACGTAGGAGCACGGCCGCCGGTAACGTAAGCGGTCTCATCAACGGCGCACTGACCGGCCACTAGGAGGAAATTATGTCTAACGAGAAGAAGTCCAAAAGATTGCTCCAGCGGCTGACTTGGTTCAGCAACAGGAGCCGCGAAGTATCACTCGCCACCCTGCCGGAAGGTGACCCAGCGAAAGGTTCAAGGAAACGGTGGTATCGCCCCACCACACTCAGGGTCCTGATAGCCGCGGTCATCCTCATCATTGTTCTGCCCACCCACGCTCGGGGACAATTTGGCATCGACACTGCGGCCATCCTGGCGGCGCTATCCAAGATGCAATCGCTCATGAGCACCTACATGGCAAAGCCCTTGCAGACGATCAACCAATACGAACAGAGTACGGCAAAGTATGAGCAGGAGGTCATGTACCCCCTAGCGGCCATCAACCAGGCGAAGAGTTCCGTGTCTCAGTTCGAGGGGCAGTTCAACCAAATCAAAACCATGTTCCATGTGAACGTGTCGAGCGCCACCTTACCTCAATCACAAAACCTTGAGTCGCTACTCCTCTCACGCAATGTGAGCAACGTCCCCACGGTGTCTTCCCAGTTTCAGTCGGTGTATGGAGTCGTGATGGCGCAGAACGCAGCGTCGCCGACCGTTCGCACTATGACGGATATGACGGACGCGCAAGCGCAGGACGCAATGAAGCGAGCGATCGAGATCGATGCGCTTGCGGATGCAGAACTCAATGAAGCCGACCAGATGGGCCAGCAGATCTCGGCAGCGGCCCCGGGCAGTGCACAAATCCTTGAGGCAGAGGCAGATGTGTGGGTTGTCCGGGCAAATGCCTATACGCAGGCCGCTCTTGCGGAGTTGATGCGCACACGCGGGATTGACCTAGCTAACCAGAGCAAAGCCGCGAAGCTGGCCACCTCGAACGGTACGAACAATAACGGCTTGATCAGCGGCGCGCTGACGAACAGGTGAACAGATGATCACTACTCACGCCAGCGTCGCTTCCCTTGCGTTCTTCCAGGGCACACAACTGGACCTCTTCGAGCGCTTTCTAACGCAAGCTGTCTCCGGTATCACATCCACCGGTGTGATCTCGGGGATGCAGAAGGCCGCTTACGTTGTGTTGCTCGTCGGCTTTCTTTGGCAGGTCTATCAGTCCGCCCTGCATGGTGGCGACGTCCGAGGTCTAGGGGTGAGCTTGATCAAGTACGTTGTCACCGCGATAGTTGTTATGAATTACAGCACGATCTTCACGACGGTAAACCAGGGCTTTGTCAATGCAGGAAATTGGGTCAGCAACACATCAGGCATGGGCAGTCTACTTGACAACTGGAAGACCGATCTACAGGACCAATTCAATCAGTTCGGCTATCAGAAGCTGTGGGGCATTATCACCGGCGACATTGCTGGCCTCATCGACGGACTCCTCATTATCGTCGCCTATCTGCTCTACCCGATTGTTGTTGCCATATTCGGCTTCTTCTACATTTTCTACGGGTCCGTTCTTTACATCTTCGGTCCTATCGTGATCTCGCTGATGCCACTCGGTGCGACGAATCGTATCGCGAAAGCATACGTCGAGAACGTCTTCATCTGGAACGCTTGGCCCATCCTTTATGGCGGATTCGGAGCGCTTTTAAGCGCCGTCCAAATGGGTCAGATTGGGCAGATGCTCAACCAGAATAACTTCCTTGGCGGCCTCGGAAATGTTGAGGGATCTATCCTAATCGGCATTGCCAGCATCATCTACTCTCTCGCCATTGCCGTCATCCCCTTCATTGCGAAAAGGATTGTTAGTGGTGACGTCGGGTCGACGGCGACAGCGTTGATCGGCGCCGCCGCTTCAGCAGTGATGCTGGGTGCGGCAGCAGCAGAGGGGGCTGCAGTGGGCGCTGCTGCGGGCGGCTCTAAAGCAGCCAGTGGTTCTTCAGCAGGAGGTCCAGTCACCGCAGCATCTGCAGCGAAGCCGACTTCGGCAGCTGCTGGCTCCAATCAGCCGGCCGCAGCCCAGTCCGTTCCCAAACCTACTGCTGCGGGGAATCAACCGGCTACCGCTTCTTCCGCTACTCAGAGCGCACAGCCTACTGATCCATCTGCCAACGGACCCACGCTGGAGGGTCATGCGGAGCAGATGCGTAACTCCTTTGCCGAGGTGATGGGAGACAGCGAAGCGGATGACCAGGATGCTTCGCAATCTCCAGAGACGCAGAAATCGAGTTCCGCCTCGCGGAGCGAGGGTCAATCAACAACTCCGGCGACCAGGAATTCTCCAGTCAGTTCGCGTAGCAATGTTAGGCCGTCTGTCCCGGCCAAGAGAGGGCCGAGCGTCCACCGTTACAACATTGGGACATGGAGCGCCTTCCATGCCGCCCGTGTCGCTACGCGAGGAGTAGCCACAGTGGCCAGCAGAACCAAAGGATCAGACAAGGATTAGGAGGGATCTATGAACAACAACGCGACAGCACCCGCAGAAACTAGCTCATTGCGGCCTAAATACTATGAGGTGGATGGTGCCCTGAAGGCAAACGCTAACAGAGCCTGGGTTCTCGCATTTTTGACAGTTCCGGTTGCTTTGCTTGCCATCGGTTTTGCCGTCTTTGTACGGTTGCAGCCACCCACGGTCATAAGGATCGGACCGGACGGACAGGCGGCAGTCCTGGGTCAACCGGTAAAGGGTGCGGCGACCGGCTCTGAGAGCGGCACCGATGCCTTTCTGGATGAAGCATTCCTGAAACGCTTCCTGGCAACCTACCTAAACTATTCCCCGGCGAATGTGGACGATCACTGGGCGAGCAGCCTGAACATGATGACGCGCAACTTGCGCGCTCACACGATCAAGGCGATGTCGGACGACAACACGCGCGGCAAGATCGACGACGGGCAGGTGGAATCGGTATTTCATCTGCGCCAGATCCAACTCGTTACAGGAGAACCTCTCACGTATTTGGTCTACGGCGTGAAAGATGTTCATCACCTCTCCAATGGCGCTGAGTTCACCGATCATTTCGTAAATGAGTACCGCGTTCGACTGATTGCGGACCGCCGTTCGGACGTGAACCCTGACGGACTCTGGATCGCTGAGTACAGCGAGCGTCCGATCGATGGCGAACGGCGCGACCGCATCCTTGCGGCCCCCGATGCTTCGCCAGACAACAATGACACAACGAACAAAGGAGACCAGTGATGGAAACAGCCCAGGCAAAAGGTCCAGAGTCGCCGGCCCCCGCCGCACCAGCCGACGCAAAGCGCGGCAGAAGGGGACATCAGCAAACCGAGGAGACCATACGGTACTTCCTTGCCAAGGAAGGCTCCGCACCGGAGAAGCCGGAGCTCGGTCCGGAACTGCCGAGTGAGGGCGAAGCTTTGATTAAAGCATTTCAGTCGAAGAGCGGCATCATCTACGCGCTCCTCGCCTACAAAGCGGAGGCGGAGATGCAAGGCGCGTCTCCGACGTTAGTGAAGCGGCCCTTGCGCAAGTAGGGCCCAAAGGTCAGTACGGATTCAAAGAGAGACATACCTGAAACACGGCTCATGTTTCTCCTTTGACGCCTTATCGCATGAGCGATGAGGAATTCCGCTGACCCGGTTTGCACTCTCAAGCCTGGTTCGGTCCACACCCACCCCTAACCCGGGCGGCCAGGCGACAGACAAGAACCGGCAATCAGCCAACTCTTGTCACTTCGTCCGATGCGCCAGACAAGTGAGGAGAATATGACAGCGACCAGGACAACAAACACGGCGATGGACCAGCAGCTCATCCTCGAACTGAAGATCGATGCGTCTGGAGCAGTGACCCGTAAGCAAAGCAAACTGGGCCGGAAAGACACGCTCGAGGGCAAGCTCCTTGCGCAGATCTATCCCGGTATCCAGGTGGCGCGTGTAAGTGTGCCGTTTGAGTTGACGCCCTTTGAGCAGTCTGTGGTCGAAAGCCGCATGGCCAAGCTCATCTATGGCGGGGTCGAGTACAAGCTTGTGGGTGCGAGTGGTTCGGCGAAAGACGGTAAGTTCTACTTCGTCGATCAGGCGCATTCGAAGCAAATTGCTGAGCGCTTTCAGCATTGGTCCGAGGCAGCGATCGTGTACTTCTCGATCCTTGTCTCCGACTGCAAGCTGATGGTTGAGGAGCCCGAAATGCGCATCGCTGTCGTTCAGGACAATGTTCTGGGCACCAACGATTGCCGTGGCTGGGTACGCGAGTCCCTCTTCCGTAAGCTGAAGATCGGCACGAATCGATTTTGCCAATTCCGGTTGGCCTTCGATACGCGCGAACCGAAGCAGGCAAAAGGTGCTCTGAAGGCGATGAGCGACCGCGTAGCTGACAAGCTCGGGGTTGACGTCATTCTGCCGGAGAGCTCCTGCAAACCATCTCTGAAGGGAGGCGTTCGCTTCCTTCCACAGTTGGGCACATCCGGCCGGCTGTACACGGGTCCAGCGATTCTCGGGATCAAGGAAATCTCCCGCGTCTCGGAGTTCGGATCGAGCTACACGTTGGTGGAACATGCTTCAGAAGAGAGCCTTCAACTTGAAATCATGCCTCGAGCGATCGAGCAGATTCGCAAGGTCAGAAAGGCTTGGGACGGTGGAGACTACGACGCCCTGTTCGAACTTCTGGGCAAAGCGGAGGCTCCCACCTTTGACGACGACGCGAGCTTCGATCCCGAAGCGCTGGATTCAGGAATGAATCCTGCTGCTGAGGGTTGGGAGCCGGCAGAAGCGGTTTTGCTGGCCGATACGAGTGGAGCAAGCATCAAGTTCCCCTACGTCTCGAACCAGATCAACCGCAAATTGGCGCGTTGGGCTTTCCGTACCTGCACAGGGGGCGGTTTCAAGTTGCCATCCTTTGCTCTCGCGGATGATGGAGTCCTGATCGAGCATCGAGGAAAGATCCTCGCCGCCTCGGACTGGATTCCTCAAGACACCTCCATCACGTCTTTGACGGCGGAAAAGGGTCTCTGCATCCGGTATCCCATACGGATGCTTGAGGACCTCCTGCCAGTTCGTCACCTCACCCAGGATGAGCTCGTTCCGATGCTGAAAGAGGCATTGGGTGCTCTCGACCTGGATGACACGTTGATCACCTACATTCTTGAGCGTCAGCTTCGCATGGAGGGAACTTACATCCTCCACTCGAAAACGGCGAGCAGGAACGGCGGCGACTTCGACTTCGACACGATCTGCGTGATGCCGTCCGATCAGTTCCCGCGATTCGTCGAGGGAAGGATTGCACACACAAACGAGTTCCAGCAGGAGAAGACCAAGCACGCAAAGGCGAAGTCTCCCTGGTGGAACGTGTACCTGGTTGCGATGAAGGCACGCGGCAATCGGATCGGGTCGATCACCGATTTGAAAACCTCATGTCTGGCAGCCGGTAAACCTCATCTTGCGTACAAACTTGTCGAGCAACTGCAGAATGCGCTCGACTCTTTGAAGCACAAGGTTGAGATCGACGAATCCGTCATCAGCGAAATCCGGAAGGAGGTAGCCCCGGCGTCTTGGCTCCGTTATAAACGCGAGCGCAGAGTTTCGGATCTGCCAGCCCATCTGGAGGTTGCCGACACCGACAAGGTTGGCCGACTCTACAATGTTCTTCGCAAGGAACTCGGGTTTCTTCCGAACGAGAAGGGCGCAAGCAGCGAAGAAAGAATGGCGATCGAGGACTTCCGTGGACTCTTCAATGGTGAAGCTGTCACCAAGGAAATGTTCGAGGAGTGCCAACTCGTCAACGCTGTCTACGCTGATGTCGCGAGCCGGATCGTGCAGCGCGAAGAAGAGGTAAAACTGCAACTCAAAAACGCTCAGGCGCATTGGGAAGCTGTGCGCAAGGGTGAAGACAAAGAACAAAAGAGGTGGGCTGTGCTGGCTCGCAACAAGGCACAGGCTGCACTCTGGGAGCATGAACAGGAGGCCAAGGATCAGTTCAGCTCGGTCCACCTGTTTGTGCATTATTGGGCGCAAGGCAAACAGGAGAACCGCAAAGCATGGGCACAGGCGATGAATACCGTCGTCACAGGTGGTTCAGGCTCGGGTGCTGTTCTCTTCCAATCGTTCCCTCAGGAGGTGGTCGACGCGTTTGCGGAGGTCACAGGCGGTCAGAGGGTTCGAGTACGCCTCCCTAAAACCATCAACGGCTTTGTCCAGTTTGACGAGGATCAGCGTGCATGGCTGGTTGAGCAAATCGTCAACTCGGAAGGTCCTGATGGAACGAAGAAGGTCTTTCTCTTCCAGTACAAAGGAAAGCGAAACCTAATCTTTGAAAACACGAGCGCTCCGGCAGCACTGGAGAACTCCTAACCGGCAGGGAGAAGCTGAGGCCTTAAGGCTCAGCTTCTCTTTTGCTTTTTGTACTGGCGTGCGCCCAGGGAGGCCGCGATGAAGTTCCTCAGTCCCTTTCTCATTTTCCTCGCAGTAACGGCAGCCGGCGCCCAGACGACAAGCCAAAACCAAGTTCGGCACCTTCAAACGTCCCTAAACCACCTTACCGTTCTCGAGTTCGGTGAGCCAGTGACCACGCTCGCCATCGCTGACACGGACAGCTTCCAGGTTGAACGGCATGAAGACAAGATCTTCGTGAAGCCGCTGCGGGAAGGGATCTCCACCAATCTGTTCGTTTGGACCGCCTCTCGCGAGCTCAGCTACGAACTCGATCCGGCCGGCCAACTCAGCTCGATGGATGTCCTCATCCGGACAGAACCTGCCGCGCGCCCGCACTCGGCTGGAAGTGAAGGCTCAGAACCAACCGATGCTGAGCTGCACAAGATCGCCTCTCTGGTCTTAGCTCAAGCCATGATGGGCGCCGAGAGCATCTCGAACGACAATCATAAGCAAGCCTCTGATCGCGTGCTGATCGTGCTCAATCAGGTGTACCGCTCCAAAGATGAACTGTACATCCGTTACACCGTTACCAACGGAACGAAGAGCCCCTTCCGATTGACGACGCCCGACGTTGAGACGCCTGCAGCCACTCAACAACCAATCTCTCTGCTTAGCTTGCGGAATCACCAGCTCGCACCAGAGACACTGGCGTCGTTCAAGACGAAGCCTGGTCTAAGCGTCCCGGCAGTGCAAGCGGAGTCTGCAACCAGAGATGTTGCTCCCGGGCAGACAACAACGGGCGTAATCAGCGTTCGGAGCAGCGCTGGCAATCCTCCTCAACTCTACCAGTTGAACTTCGGCAACGATCAGAAGGCTCCGCTCACGATAGCGGCCGTGCTTTAGTCATGGACACCCAAGGTCACGTCTCGCCAGAGGAAATCCGGTGCGCGCTGCGGTCGCTTTACCGAGACGATCCTGAAACGAACCTCCATAAAGCTCTATTGCGCCATCTCGCAGACGATCTAAAGCCTGTGGACGAGAAGGGCCGTTGGAAGCCCAGTCCACTGCTTCTGCTGATTGCCATGGTCACTTTCGCCTTGTTGGGAGTTTTCTTCTACTTCACGTTGGGAGCACGCGCATGAGCCCTTCGTATGACGCTCCACCACGTCGCGGTCCATCGGGACCGGAAGATCTCGTTGGCCTGGTTGTCTTGCTCGGCTGCGCGGCGCTGGCCTTCTGCTGGTACGTCGCCGTCTCGCGGCTTCATCTCCGCAATGCACAATGCATGGAACTGTTTATGGATTTCGCGATCCTGCTCTTCGGTACGGGACTCATCATCGCCCAATTCGCTGGCCGTCGAACGAAGCGCGAAGAGAACTGGCCGCATCCGCCCCTATCCGTCTCGGGAGTGCGGGACCGATCCAATGTGCACGACGCGAACGCAGGTGACGCTACCTTGCTGGGATACAACGTCCACAAGGAACCATGGTTATGGCCTGACTCTGTGAGGCTGAAGCACGGAGTGATTGTGGGGGAACCGGCGCCGGCAAGTCAACTTTCCTCGAGAACATCATCGCGCAGGATCTCAACCGTAGCTTCGGGGGCCGCAAGATGCCCATGATCATCTTCGACGGGAAAGGCGAACGCGAGTTCTTGGACCGACTACTACCCCACATCGAAGCTGCGGGACGCTTGCAGGATCTCCGCGTCCTTGATCCAACCCATCCTTCCGAGTCTGCCCGCTACAACCCCTTCTACGCGCTAGACGACGCCTACCAGGAGCACGTCAACTTCATCTTTCGTTCATTCGGTCTGCGCGAAGACTTCTTTAAGGGCCACCAGGAGGCCTATCTCTCCGACCTTGTACGTATCCTGCAGTACACGGGCAAGCTCTTTAACGTCTACGACGTGCTCGTCATGGCTCTCGATGAAAATGTTCTTCAAGAGCAGATCGGCATCGCTAAGAGCAGATTGGATACTCTGCCCGACATCTCCGCCCAACAGCGTTTGAACTTTGAGATGTCTGTCCGAATGCTTCAAAGATCGTTGGCCGACCGCGAGCGAGTCGAGAAGATC
>CAXTRZ010000061.1:9044-11292 GCA_964246715.1 uncultured Acidobacteriaceae bacterium
ATGAATTGCTCAGCTTTCTTGAGGATGAACTCTCGATCGTCACCGGTTCCTATCAGGACCTGCTGACGCTCGACGACGTGTTTGAGAAGGATCTGATCCTATTCGTGTCGCTTAACACGAACCGCAACCAGCGCGCCGTGGAGGCATTGGGAAAGATACTTCTCCAGAACATTCAGCTTATGGTCGGCAAGCGGTATGCACGTGCCTCATCTGACCGGCAGGCGAACGAGCCGATGCTCTCCGTCATCCTGGACGAGTTTGCACCGTTCGCGTATCCCGGCTTCACCCAGGTGCTGCAGACGGCTCGTGGCCCCAAAGTCTCCTTCCTGTTCTCGTTTCAGAGCCTCCCGCAACTGCAACGAGTCAGCCAGGCATTTTCAGATGAGGTCTCTTCCGCGCCCGGCACCAAGATGATCATGAATGTTTCGGAGGAGAACACGGCGCAGTGGTTCCTCAAAGCCTCGGCGAAGATCGCCACCAAACGGCGCAGCTTATCTGTGCGGCGTACCGGAATTTTCTCAACCAAGTACACCGAGGTTGGAACCGGAAGCGAGAGCGAAATCAGGGAGACTCGCGCGAGAGAGGACCACATCAAGAACCTTCCCGTGGGCCAGATGGAGATCCTGATGGTTGATAACCGCGAAGGCACTCGGTACTCTCACCTGCACGTTCGCCGTGCCCCGAGCTTCCGTCTCGAATGTCTATCGTCACGGCTCTATCCAAAGAAGCAAAGCTATCTTGATCCCGAACTCGGCGTGAACCTGCGCTTCAAGCAATCAGAGAACCGTAAGCAGAGACGCAGAAGGACCTCAGGCATTTCGATTGAAAGTTCCTCCGGAGAGCGCTGATGGGACATCCTCGCGCACTCGCTGGTTCCCTCTACCTTGTCTTTGTCTGCGCATCTGTGGGCGCCTGCAGAGCGCAGACGCAGGTGCAATCTCCGCCCCCTTTACCGCACTCCCAACACAGACAGGTTGGATTCTTCGATTACGCGCTCGGCAAGATTAACCCGGATGGAAAGGATTATGGTGCGGTCCTTCAGGCCTCGCGGGACAGTGTCGTCGACCATTCTGTCGATGATCTCTACTTCTGGTCGAACGCGGTCACGCTGCTCTTGCTCTGTGGAACAGCCGCTTTGATTCTGCTTCAGTGGCGTTCCGCAGAGAAGCGGGAAGTCATCGTCGCGTCCTTGATCGCCGAACTTTGGAATGGCCGAGTCAGTGACCGGATCGAGTTGGACCGGCGAACTGACTACTTCAATCGACTAGTGGCAAAGCATAATTCCGAAGTCGAGAAGGCACTTTCAAACAAAGGAACCGTTACCGAGCGAGAGAAGGAAGCCGCGGAATACCTCGACCGAGGCGTTCGTCGCGTGACCGCTAGAGCACCCAAAGTGACCGGAGCGGAGATCAGTGTTGAGGCTTCGACCGCAGATCCCGTACCGACCTCGGCAACCGATGGCGGTGCTGCCAGCCTGAAACAAAGCAATCTACTGCTGCAGCGACGAATCGAAGCCATGCAGAACAACGAACAGAACCTAAAACAGCGCCTCAATCAATCGACCTTGCTTCTTGACCAGGAGCGTCGCCGTAACGCTTCCCTCAAGGGCGCATAGGAGTGATCCCATGACCAAACTGTCGCCATCGGACTTCAGGGATCACGCAGACTGGATCGCCTACGTCCGCCGGTGTTTCCCAGAGAATGAGCAGGCCTACACGCTCGCAAACGGGCGTACCGAGCTGTTCACTCGTCTTTACAGAACGCGTAAGCAGAGTTTCCCTTCAGAGTTCGAACAGGAACGTCAACGCATCGAGACGCTAACGGAGCCGACGCGGGCTACCGCGCTCGAACAGCTAAACGAAAAGATTTTTGCGGACCTGACAGGCCGGATGTTCGCTCTGGCTCGCGTCGAAGCGCCCGAGAGTTCCTTAGTCGCGGCGCCAACGCCGCGTCAGGCGGTAGAGGAGTTGGTGCAACATCTTCTCCAGAAGAACCCCCACTTCGCGCGCTGGAAGGAGCAGAGGGTCTCCGGCGAGTCTGGTCTCACAGAGCCGAACAATGCGGAGTTTGCGTCCGCGATGGCCGACTTAGATAAGCTGCTCATGGTGTTCTGGGATCGAGATCAAGCGCTTCCCCCTCTTATGTTCGAGCGTGTTTGGTTCCTTCACTACCTGCGGGAGCCGGAGCGGATGCTCCAGACCCGTGCCGTACTGAGCATGCTGACGGGGGAGATTTCTCCATGTACATC